>CALBHM010000152.1 GCA_937892835.1 uncultured Ruminococcus sp.
GCAGCGATGATGCTATCAGCTGGAACCTCACCGATAAACATATCTTTGAGGGCTACGATCCACGTCTTTGTGAAATTGAGGGTAAATACTATCTTAGCTGGGTCAAGCTCACGCCACACGGCACGGTTATCGGAATTGCACACACAACAGACTTTGAGAGCTGGACAGAGCTTGAGGAAGCGAGCTATCCAGTTTCGAGAAACGGAGTTCTTTTCCCGAAGAAAATCAACGGCGAATACATGCTACTGATACGACCCTGCGACAGAGGACACACGCCCTATGGCGATATTTTCCTCATGAGAAGCCGTGACCTCGAATATTGGGGCAAAAGCCGTTTTGTCATGTGTCCTGTAAAGAATTGGGAAATGACAAAGGTCGGTGCAGGGCCGACTCCCATTGAAACCGATGAGGGTTGGCTGATGTTTTACCACGGCGTGCTGACAAGCTGCAACGGCTTCACCTACAGCATGGGTGCGGCAATTCTCGATAAAAACGAGCCTTGGAAGGTTCTTTACAGAGCCGACAGCTTTCTGCTCGCTCCGCATGAAATATACGAATGTGTCGGAGACGTTCCGAACGTTGTATTCCCCTGCGCAGCCCTTGCCGACAGCAAAAGCGGAAAAATTGCGATTTATTACGGTGCTGCCGACACCTCCGTCGCACTCGCATTTACAACCGTTGATGACGTAATTGACTATATCAAGGCACATAATTTGAAAAAATGATTGATAATATATGTAAAAGGACTGTTCCACTTGGAGCAGTCCTTCGCTTATTTCAAATTCTTTCTTTTAAAAGCAACCATTCCACAGGTGGTGGCGGCAATCAAGATAATGCCGTCGTACACGGCGAGGATCGTCGGATTTTCAACCTCCATATCGGCGAGCTGAAGCATCTGGCCGCCCGGCATGAAATCCTGCAAGACCTCATAAATTTCACGCTTTGTTCCGCTGACGTAGTTAGGGTTCTTCGTCTCCGGCTCTTCAACGGTCACTCCGTTTTCGATATATGTATATGCAGGTAAATATTCCGGTTCGTTCAATGCCGACGTGATATATACACCGAAAAGCAAAAGGACAAATGCAAGCAAAATGCAGCCGGCTGCCGTGTGAGCCTTGTTTTGACAAAGCAGTGCAATAAGCACGAAAAGTGCGGCAACGGCAACAACAAGGGCGACGCCGAGTGCGATATAGATTAAAATTGTTTTGAAATCAGAATTGAATCTGCCGTTCAGCAAAAGTCCGAGACCGAGGTGAGGAACCATGTATGCGAGAGAAAGAATGAATCCGCCGATGATGCAAACTATCAGATTTGCAAGATAAATGCTTTCGCGCCGATGACCGGCAATTATCTTGTTGCGAAGCGTACCGTTGCTGTATTCACTGCCGACAAAGAGTGAAGTCAGCACGGCGAGCAAAATCGGTGCAAGAAAAGCATATGTAAAAAAGCTGAAATCTAATGCCCACGGAACACCGCTGTGTATAGTATCCATATAGTGAGCGAACGGAAGCAATGCACCGATTGCCAGCATAATAACGGTTAATAACAAAAAGGTTTTGTCCTTTAAAAGTCGTATAAAATTTGCCTTCATCAACTTAACCATTTTGCTCACCTCCAACCAGATTCATGTAGAAGCTTTCAAGATTTTCGTCATGCTCCCTCATGCCGTAAACAATACAGTCTTTTTTAAGAAGCTCGGTCACAAGTAAAGTTACCTGAATATCCGAATAAATATTCGCCCGTGTTCTGTCAAGTATTTCATATTCTGCTCTCATTCCGTCAAGCACATCTGCAAGCGGCCTTGTATCGCTGACATCAACGCAAATGCACTTCCTGCAACGTTTTTCAAGCTCCTCAGCACTCATCTCTTTTATCATTCTTCCTCCGTCGATAAATCCGTAATGCGTTGCAAGACGTGACAGCTCATCGAGAATATGACTTGAAATCAGCACAGTTATTCCACGTTCACGGTTGAGCTTTAAAATCAGCTCCCTCATCTCGATAATGCCCTGTGGGTCAAGTCCGTTTATCGGCTCGTCAAGCACTAAAAACTCGGGATTTCCGGCCAAGGCTATTGCTATACCGAGCCGCTGACGCATGCCGAGCGAAAAATTCTTTACCTTTTTCTTTCCTGCGTCCCCCAATCCGACAAGCGTCAGCAGTTCCAATATATCCCCTTCATTCGTTGCTTTCAGTATGTAATTCTGCTGTCTGAGATTTTCTTCAGCGGTCATTTCGGTATAAATCGCCGGAGATTCAACGACAGCTCCCATTTTTTTGCGGCATGAGATTATCTTTTTGTCCGTATTTTTCACTCCGCAGAGCTTATATTCTCCGCCGCTCGGCTCCTGCAATCCGCAAATCAAGCGAATCAGCGTTGTTTTACCTGCACCGTTTCGTCCGACAAAGCCATAAATAGAGCCTTTAGGAATGTGCATTGTCAAGCCGTTCAATGCGCTGAAATTGCGATATCGCTTTGCAAGTGCATTTGCTTCAAGTATGTATTCCATATGTGCCTCCTTAATTCAAATATAAAATCTTATGATCCTTGCAAATTCCATTGTCAATATTTTTAAAAGAATACCTCCCGACATAATATTGAACCAAATTTCTCTCATATGCTGCGATTTGGCAATCGGAGTAGCTATGGCGGCAACTATTATAAGCAATGCGCCGATACAGCCGACAATCGTCGGTATACTGATAAGGCCGAATATGCCGGGATCACAGCTCCCGTCAATAGCATGCTGAATTGTCTTATCCAAGCCGTCACGAGCCGCCGCAAAGCAGCAGACAACAAGCCCGAAAGCGAGCAGAATAAGGCTTCTGCGTCCCCAATATTGAATACTGCCGCTGTTCAGGAAAGAATATCCCATGTAAAAAAGAAGTATCAAAATCATTAAGGTTGTCGCCGTCGTCACGGCATTGCCAAAATAAAGTCTTACCATATCTATCCCCTCCATAAGTCAATTACCGCTTTTCATGCAAAATAAATGTATTCCGAGTGCCGCATTGAAGCCCGTCGCAGCAAAAACGCTGAAGCGTTCCACAATTCCGAAATATTCAGCCGGAACAAACTTCATTCCGAGCGCACCGACGAGCATCATGCCGAGTGCAATTCCGGCACAGATTCCATAAGAACGGCAGCTTTTATCCCTTGCCCCGGCAATTATAATTACTGTCAGCGAAGCAATCGAAAGAGTCACAACCAGTGCGGTTATAATCAAATGCATTTTATCCTGAAATGCACCTGCATAGCCGCTGTCACTCAATGGGAACATACGAAATCCGACAGCGGACACCCACTCCATGACGACAAATGTATATATACCGACACGCAGAAGCTTTGATTTTTTACCCTGAATTCCGACACAAACAAGCGTTGCACACAGCACCTCACAGACATTATATAGACTGCTGAGCCGATTCCACAGCGCAAGTGACGGTGCATTTGCCGCACTTAGGTCACTGACAGCCTGCGACATCCAGTCATATCCCGGATATGCAAGCGGAGAAAACACAACCGCCGCAGTGTAAGACAGTAGACTTACGACACCCAACAGCCCTAACTTTTGTAATAAGCTTTTCTTCATAAAAAAAGACCTCCATTATAAATAAAAACGCAGTGCATTAACCACATTGAGCGGTCAGCACTGCGTCTTTGCGTCCGGTTGACTTGAAATAATTTCTACCTTATAATTTTGTGCATTTATTATTGTTTCACGTTTGCATTTCGGGCAGAACAGTGGAAACTCTCTAAGCTCTGTTCTTTGAAGCAATCGTAGCCTTGTTTTTGCACCGCAAAGCGGGCACAAAACCCATTTTTCTTCCGATATATTCATTGACTTTCTCCCTCATTTTCATATGAGACATTAAAGCTGCGAAAAAAGAGCCGTACATGTGCATCCAGCTTTTCAAGGCACTCCGATTCCTTTTCGGGCTGACGATCGCAAACGGCAATCAGAGTTATGACCGGCGAAACGTACATCAGCGCAAGCGTATCCGGGTTCTCGTTTCTAAGCTCACCGGCGGCAATCAAGCTTCTGAAAATACCTGCATGATAGTTAAGTATGCGATTAACATATCTCTCGGTATAAAGTCGAGCAAGCTCGGGTGAACGGAACTGTTCAATCGTCATCATACGGCGGAAACGCGCGATTTTTTCATCATGAAGCGAATAGCAAAAAAGCTGACGAACCCTTCTGACAAGCTCATCCTCGGATATCTCCGAAAAAACGGGAACATCCTGCTGAGAATTCTGAACATGAATATCAATTTTGTCCGTGTCCTTTTCATATTTTTTGGCGGTATCCTCGACTATTGCATCAAAAATAGCCTGCTTGCTCGGATAATGATTGTATAAGGACGGTGCTTTAATACCGACCGCCTTGGCGATCTCACCGACGCTGACCGAATCATAGCCCTTATCTGAAAAAAGCTCCAATGCCTTATTTAATATTTTGTTTTTTGTGTCCTCTTGCTTCATATTTCCCTCCGCTAACTAACGTTCGTTAGTATGATTATAACTCTTTTTTTCCTTTTGTCAATAGTTAATTTATATTTTTTGCAAACCTGTCAAACATATCTTTATCAGACGAATCAAAAACCTTGAAAATGAAATATATTGACTTTTGCAATAAAAGTGATATAATAGCACCGATATTTGCGGATATGGCGGAATTGGCAGACGCGTTGGATTTAGGATCCAATATCTTCTGATGTGCAGGTTCAAGTCCTGTTATCCGCACCAGATATCAGGTACAGCCTTTCTGTGCCTGATTTTTTTGAGATTATACTTCTGATTACTACATTTTCTCAAAAATTCTAACTATGTTATTGTATAAAAAGTCTATTGACAATCTCATTAAACAAATATAGAATTGTCTTGGATTTAGCTCCTCATTGATAAAAGGAGGTTGTGAAACAACCGCTATAGGGTTTCACTTAAAGTAAAATGTTTCATAATATACGTTTTAAAAAACATATTACAACATTTCAAAGTATTTTCTTAGGATTCTTTTCAATAATTCTTGTCGGTACTCTGTTGCTAATGCTTCCTATATCATCGGTTTCCGGAAAGGTGACTCCTTTCAATGAGTCTCTTTTTACCGCAACTTCCGCAGTATGTGTTACCGGGCTTGTAGTTCATGATACCGGAAGCTATTGGTCAATCTTTGGTCAGGCAATTATTCTGCTTCTTATCCAAATCGGAGGTCTTGGCGTCGTTACGGTTGCTGCTTCTTTTGCACTTCTTTCCGGACGCAAAATTTCTCTCATGCAAAGATGTACGATGCAGGAAGCTATTGCAGCACCAAAGGTCGGCGGAATAGTTCGCCTTACGGGATTCATTTTAAAAGCAACACTTATTTTTGAATTAAGCGGTGCAGTAATAATGATGCCGGCATTCTGCAAAAATTTCGGTGCAAAAGGAATCTGGTTTGCTGTTTTCCATTCAATCTCTGCTTTCTGCAACGCAGGATTCGATATTCTCGGAACAGAGAGTTTACAATATGTTTCACTGACGCAATTCGAAAACAGCATTTCCATAAACCTTGCCGTTATTCTTCTTATAATAATCGGAGGAATAGGCTTCCTAACCTGGGAGGATATTTATACAAACAAGCTACACTTTAAGCAATATCGTATGCAGAGCAAGGTTATTCTTATTACATCCGCTGTGCTTGTAATTATTCCCGCTTTATACTTTTTCTTTTTTGATTTTACTAATCTTCCGATAAAGCAAAGAATCCTTCCCTCTCTGTTTCAATCTGTAACAACGAGAACCGCAGGATTTAATACAGTAGATCTGACAGCCTTACGGGAACCGTCTATAGCAATAATGATAGTACTTATGATTATCGGCGGTTCTCCCGGTTCGACGGCCGGCGGAATTAAAACAACCACTGCTGCCGTGCTTATTGCCAATGCCTTGGCAACCTTCAGCCGCAAGGATTCCGCCCATTTCTTTAAGCGAAGAATTGACAATCAAGTCGTAAAAAATGCAGCGACAATATTAATCATGTATTTAATTCTTTCATTTACAGGTGCCATAGCTATAAGCACGGTCGAAAAAATGCCTTTTTTAAATTGTCTTTTTGAAACTTCTTCCGCTATAGGAACCGTAGGATTAACGCTTGGTCTAACTCCGGAATTGAGCTTATTCTCTCAGCTTATATTGATAGTTTTGATGTTCTGCGGCAGAGTCGGTGGGCTGACTCTAATATATGCTGCAATATCAAACACAAAGAAAAACATGTCAAAATTTCCTTTGGAACGTATTACCGTAGGATAAAGGAGGATAACCTTTGAAAAACGTTTTACTTATCGGTCTCGGCCGTTTTGGAAAGCATATGGCCATGGATCTCAATCGTCTCGGTCATCAGGTTATGGCAGTTGACTTAAATGAGGATAGAATCAATGATATTCTTCCTTTTGTTACCAATGCTCAAATCGGTGACAGCACAAATGAAGATTTTATAAGATCGCTCGGTGTAAATAATTATGATCTTTGCATTGTAGCTATAGGCAACAATTTTCAAAGTTCACTTGAAACTACATCATTGCTCAAAGAACTCGGTGCAAAAAAAGTCATTTCACGTGCCGAGCGAGATGTTCAGGCAAAGTTCCTTCTCAGGAACGGTGCCGACAACGTAGTATATCCCGAAAAGCAAGTAGCCGAATGGGCCGCCATACGTTTTACGGCGGATCACATTTTGGACTTCATTGAGGTTGACGATTCACACGCGATTTGTGAGGTTGAAGTTCCCAAATCATGGGATGGAAAAACCGTTGGCCAAATTGACGTTCGACGCAAGTACAATCTTAATATTATCGGCATCAAAAGAGGTCACAATATCGACATGGCAATTTCATCCGAAACTTTACTCAGTCATGATATAACACTTCTTGTTCTCGGCGACTATAAAGCATTGCAAAAATGTTTTCAATTATAATCAGCAAATGTTATAAACGAAAGGCGGCAAATTAGTGAAAATTATTGTTGTCGGCATCGGCAAAGTTGGCTATACCGTTGCGGAGCAGCTTTCGAACGAAATGCACGACGTAACCCTTATCGATACCAACGAAAAGGTTCTTAATGCAGTACTGAATACTCTTGATGTAATCGCCGTGCACGGTAACGGAGCTTCCCGTAAGGTTCTTTCCGAGGCAGGCGTTGAGGAAAGCGATCTTGTTATCGCTCTTACCGGCAGTGATGAGATCAATCTCCTTTGCTGCCTGCTTGCAACAAAGCTCGGAGCAAACGGAACTATTGCACGTGTCAGAAATCACGAATATTATGAAGATGTTCGTCTTATAAAAGACAGTCTCGGTCTTTCAATGGTAATCAATCCCGAAAAAGAGGCCGCCGAAGAAATTCTTCGTATTCTCAAATACCCGTCGGCAAAGAACATTGATACATTTGCAAAGGGCAAAATCAATATTGTAAGCTTTGCGGCCACAAAGAATTGTACTCTTTGCGGCAAGGCGGTCAAGGATTCGTTCTCAGGTCTTAAAGCGAGAGCACTTGCCTGCGCCGTTGAGCGCGGAAACAAGATTTTTATCCCGTTCGGTGATTCTGTTATTGAAGAAAATGATATTGTTGCGGTTCTCGTCGCACCCGACGAGACCCCGACATTTTTCAAGGAGATCGGCTTACCTGTTAACTCGGTGAAAAAGACAATGATTATCGGCGGCGGCAGAATCGGACATTATCTTGCAACAGAAATGTGCCGTCTTAATATGGACACAACAATAGTTGAAAGTAATCCAAAAACCGCTGAAGAACTCAGCTATCTCCTCCCCAAGGCAAACATCATCTGCGGTGACGGTACAAACCGTGCGCTTTTGATGGAGGAGGGTCTGCGTGATGCGAGCGCAATATGCTGCCTGACAGGCTTCGATGAAGAAAATCTCATTCTTTCGCTTTTTGCAAAGAACGTTGTACCTAATATAAAAACAATCGCAAAAATCAACAGAACGGCCTTCAACGAGGTTGTGCGTTCGCTTGATATCGGCAGCGTTATTTATCCTAAATTCATAACTGCAAGCCAGATACTTCAGCACGTCCGTGCAAAGAAAAACAACATCGGCAGCAACGTTGAAACGCTTTACAAAATAATCGACAATAAGGTTGAAGCTTTGGAATTCCACGTCAGCGAAGAAAGCGACATTGTCAATACTTCTCTTGAGGAGCTGCTACTTCACAAAAACGTTATTATCGGCTCAATTAACCGAAAAGGAAATGTTTTTATCCCCCGAGGTAAGGATACTCTTCAGGTCGGCGATTCCGTCGTTGTCGTAACCACGATTCAGGGTCTTTCCGATCTTGATGACATCATTAAGGACTGACGCCATGAACAAGAAAATGATAACCTATGTTTTAGGTATTTTGCTTATTACCGAGGGTGCTCTTCTCCTCTTGCCGACGCTAATCGGCCTTTACTACAAGGAAGATGTAGTCCCCTTTC
Organism: uncultured Ruminococcus sp.; assembly: GCA_937892835.1. Classification (GTDB taxonomy): domain Bacteria; phylum Bacillota; class Clostridia; order Oscillospirales; family Acutalibacteraceae; genus CAG-488. The sequence goes on from CALBHM010000152.1 coordinate 8,469, forward strand.
TTATAACAATAGCGGCAACGGTTGTTTCCGGCTTTGTTATGACTCGATTCAAGCCTCATGATAAAACAATCGTGTCAATGGACGGCTTTGCAATCGTTTCACTCGGCTGGATTCTTATCAGTCTCTTCGGAGCACTCCCTTTTTTCATCAGCAAGGAAATCCCGAATTATCTTGACGCCGTTTTTGAGGTTGTATCAGGCTTCACAACAACAGGTTCAAGCATTCTTACAGACGTTGAAGCGTTGAGCAAAGAGATGCTTTTCTGGCGCAGCTTTACACATTGGATCGGCGGTATGGGAGCACTGGCGTTTATTATGGCAATTCTTCCGCTCGCAAAGGGCGGCGGAAATCTTCAGCTTATGAGGGCTGAAAGCCCCGGTCCTGACGTTGAAAAACTTGTACCCAAGTCAAAAAGTACCGCGAGAATCCTTTACGGAATTTATGTCATCATGACGATAGTACAAATTCTTTTGTTGCGCTGCGGTGGACTTCCGTTCTTTGAAAGCGTTACATTGAGCTTCGGCACAGCCGGTACAGGAGGCTTCGGCATTGTTAACTCAAGCATTGCCGACTACAGCCTTTACACTCAGATTATCATCGGCATTTTTATGATGCTTTTCGGCATCAACTTTAACTTCTATTTTCTTCTGTTCTGCGGAAAATTGAAAACAGCCTTCAGAAATGTTGAAGTCAAGTCATATCTCGGAATTATGGCAACGTCTATAATCCTGATTGCTTTAAATATTCGTCACATGTTCGGCTCTTTCTTTGAAGCCCTTCACCAATCGGCATTCCAGGTCAGCTCGGTCATGACGACAACAGGCTATGCCACTACGGACTTCGATAAATGGCCCGTTTTCAGCAAAACCGTCATGCTCATTGTCATGTGCGTGGGCGCATGCGCAGGCAGCACCGGCGGCGGCTTCAAGGTTTCGAGAATTATCATTCTTGCCAAGTCGGCCAAACGAGAACTTAAACGCCTTGCTCACCCCAGAAGCGTAAGCGTAATCACAATGGACGGCAAGCGTGTCAGCGACGAGGTTGTTACGGGAACTAATGTTTTCTTCTTCATCTATATTGTTATTTTTGTTGTTTCCCTGCTGATTGTCTCAACGGACGGTCAGGACATGGTCACAAATATCTCTGGCGTTATCGCAACACTCAACAACATCGGTCCGGGTCTCGGAAAGGTTGGACCGACGGGCAATTTCTCCGATTTCAGCTGGTATTCCAAGGTTGTTTTTATTCTCAACATGCTGCTCGGCAGACTGGAGATATTCCCGTTCCTCATGCTTTTCACTCCCAAGCTTAAAAGGAGTAAAAAAATCAAATAATGCAGAAGGATAAAAAGCACAGGTTTAGCGTGTATTTATTTGTTCTTGTGTGGCAGAAAGGGCATGGCATTGACCATGTCCTTTCTTTTTTGATGCAATCTGACAAACAGAAAAATCCGCCGCACCGCATAACACGGCACGACGGATCGGTGATTACCTGAATTGAATTTTAAACATTAACGCTGATTAAATATAATATGAATATACAATTTTCACTTAAGCAACATAGCGATAGATTTTTGCACGTCTCTGCTCTTCAAGCTCACGCTCACGCTGACGGCGAGCCTGCTGAGCGGCACGCTTTCTTGCAATCGCCTTCTTGCGCTTGCGAAGATAAATCCTCTTTGCTATGAAACGAATAACCTTATCCTCAAAGTCAATAAACTTCTGCTCGTGCAGAACTCCGAATATTACAAATAAAACTGCCGCTATCTCGATTAAAGTCCTTATTGCAAATGCTGTTGTCATAATTAAAACCTCCTGAATATAACCGAACGTTTTCCGAACGTTTGTTCTTTACAAGTCATATTATAGCAGATTTTTTGCATTTGTCAACACATTTGTTCGATTATTTTCGCTTTTACAGTCCTGTTTAGCGGACTTTATATAAGTTTTTTTGAATTTTCAAGTAAAGTTTGGTTATCCAAAGACCCATCTGCGAAAAATTCGCTGATATTTTCAAGCGTTGTTGCCGCAATGTTCGTCAACGCTTCCCCTGTCAGGAAACCCTGATGAGAGGTCACTATCACATTCGGCAGACAAATTAGTCTTGTCAGGATATCGTCCTTGACAATCGCAGTTGAGTTGTCCTCGTAGAACAGCTCTGATTCCTCCTCGTAAACATCAAGGCATGCACCGCCGATTTTCTCATTGAGCAAGCCATAGAGCAGAGCTTCGCTATTAATCAGCGCACCTCTCGACGTGTTCACGATAAACACACCCTTTTTCATCTTGTCAATGCTTTTTGCGTTTATCATGTGCCTTGTTGACGGATTGAGCGGACAATGCAGCGAAATCACATCGGACTCCTTTAGCAATGTATCAAGGTCAACGTATTCAACCCATTCGTTATTCCTGAACACGTCATATGCAAGAATTCTCGTCCCGAAACCACGGCAGATATCAATAAAGGCCGCTCCGATTTTGCCTGTTCCGATAACGCCTATGGTTTTTCCGTGTAAATCAAATCCGGTTAACCCGTTCAGACTGAAATTAAAATCCCTTGTTCTCAAAAAAGCCTTGTGAATTCTCCTGTTGAGCGTTAAAAGCAGTGCCATGGCGTGTTCGGCGACCGCATGAGGTGAATATGCCGGAACTCTGACAACAGGTATTTTACCCTCGGCATAACGAATATCTACGTTATTATAGCCCGCACAGCGCATAGCAATAAGCCGCACTCCGAGCTTATCAAGAGCGTCAATCGCAGGTGCAGAAACGTCATCATTGACAAAGGCACATACTGCGTCCGAGCCTTCGGCAAGCTTCGCCGTGCGTGCGCTGAGCTTTGTTTCAAAATAGTTTATCGTGAAGCCGTATTGCTCGTTGATTAAGTTAAAATATTCCTTGTCATACGGCTTTGTATCATAAAAGCTGATCGTTATCATACAATCCCCTCCGGAATTAGCATAAACGGTCAGCTTTTATTTATTCATTTAATTATTTTATATATGAGCTTTTGCGGCTGCGGCTTTTCGCTGCCAAAGGTGAAAGCGTCAAAGAACTCTTGTTTTGCTTCTTCGATTTTGCTTTCATCATCGGTATAAAATACCGCCAGTGTATCTCCTTTTTCAACACGGTCGCCCGTCTTCTTTTTGAGTACAATTCCTGCGCTCGGGTCAATCGGGTCGCCCTTTTTCTCACGTCCTGCACCGAGGATTACGGAAGCTATACCGATTTTTTCGGCGTCTGTGTGCTCGATATAGCCGTCACACTCGGAGAAAATTTCAGCAGTATATTTCGGCTGCTTAAAGAGCGAATAATCATCGACAACGCCTGCATTTCCGCCCTGAGCAGAAATCATTTCACGGAGCTTGTTGAGGGCCGAGCCGTCGTCTATTGCACCCTTTGCCATGGAAAAACAAGTCTTTTCATCCTCACCCGTTACCATGCAGAGCATCTGCGCCGCAAGTGTGAGGCAAACCTCGGTCAACTCGCTTTCACCCTCGCCTTTGAGGGTCTTTATCGCTTCGATAACCTCAAGCGAATTGCCGACGGAATCACCGAGCGGAATATCCATGTTCGTAATCACGGCAGTTACGCTTCTGCCTGCCGATCTGCCGATTGAGACCATTTCCTTTGCCAGTTTTTCGGATTCTTCGGCTGTTTTCATGAATGCGCCACTGCCTGTTTTGACGTCAAGAACAATTCCATTTGAGCCTGCGGCAAGCTTTTTGCTCATTATGCTTGAAGCGATCAGGGATATGCTCTCAACGGTCGCCGTAACGTCACGCAGAGCATAAAGCTTTTTATCCGCAGGAGCAAGCTCGCCTGTCTGACCGACGATGCAAAGGCCGATATCGTTGACCTGCTTTATAAATTCATCGGGATTTAATTCTGTTCTGAATCCCGGAATTGACTCAAGCTTGTCGACAGTGCCGCCCGTATGTCCGAGTCCCCTGCCGCTCATTTTAGCAACCTTCCCGCCACATGAGGCGACGATCGGTGCAACTATCAGCGAGGTTTTGTCTCCGACACCGCCTGTGCTGTGCTTATCAACTGTGAAGCCGTCAACGCCGCCGAGATTGATTTGGTCACCCGATTCCGCCATTGCAAGCGTCAATTCCGACGTCTCCTTTGCCGTCATGCCTTGGAAATATACAGCCATGCAGAAAGCTGCCGCCTGATAATCGGGAATTTCTCCCTCCGTGTAGCCTTCTATAAAGAACCGGATTTCTTCTTCACTAAGCTCGCCGCCGTTGCGTTTTTTATGAATAATATCGTACATTCGCATATTATCACCATTTTTTAAGTTTATTAAAAATCAAGATATTCTCTTAATTATTTATTTTGCCCATGTATTCTTTTTCTATCCATGCCATGAGAAGATTCACTATTTTTTGCTGTTCCGTTCGAGTTAACGCTCTGCCCTGCGGCACTCTGTACCATTTGTTCAAGCAACCGCGGCAGCAGCAGGCGCAGGCATGCTGAGCAACAAAAACAGGGTGTCCTCTCATCGGCGTTTGCTTACCGTCGTTCGGAATTTCAGCAGGTGCAAGCCGCCTTGCGATAAAATCGGCTGCATGCGAACGAATCACATCAAGTCCCTTTTCGTTAATATAATCAACATCTTTCTTTGTGAGGTGAAATCCGGAGCGAAATTTCGATTTTTGTAATTTTGCCAAAGCCTCGTCAATAGTCTGCATAATTATTCTTCCTTGTCATTATTATGCTTCTCGTCACGAATAAGCTTTTCAAGCATAACCTGCTTTGCGATTATCTTGTTCATTTTGTCATGGAGATCCTCAATCATGATTTCCGTCTTAAGATTGACCTTATAATCGTTTTCGGCACGCCGACGATCCTTGTCCTCCTGACGGTTCTGGCTCATCATAATGAGCGGTGCCTGTATTGCGGCTACGCACGAAAGAACAAGATTGAGAAGAATAAACGGATAAGGGTCAAATGCACGCTTGGCAAGCAGAACATTGCCCACCATCCAAATAATAAGCACCGCCGTAAACGAAAATATAAATGCCCAGCTGCCGGCAAATTTTGCAATCTTATCGGCGGCACGCTGACCTGCCGTATACTTCTCCTTTTGAGGATTGGCTGAAATTTTACTGTCGGCAAGCATATTAAGTATTTCCTCGTCGGACATATCGTGCTTCACATCGGAAATGATTTCTCTTACAAGCTTCTTGTTAGACTTCATGGGAACATCCCCTTTCTGACATAATTATAACACATTGTATTTCATTTTTCCAGTACCGTTGACAACTGCTTTTATATTGTGATAGAATTCTAAAAAAAGACACAAGAGGTAATGCACAATGAATTCAAATAAAACTGCAATAATCACAGGCGCAGGCTCGGGAATCGGACTTGCTACAGCACATATGCTCCGGGAAAAGGGGTACACAGTCTATAATCTCAGCCGTCACCCTGCCGAAAACGAAAAGAATAAATTTATCTATGCCGATGTTTCGGATTCATCAACAATAAAAGCCGCAGTTGAGCAGGTAATTGGCGACAGCGGCAGAATTGACCTGCTTGTAACCTCGGCCGGTATGGGAGTTTCGGGTGCGGTCGAATTTATTGAAGAGGAAGAAATGAAGCGTCAGTTTGAAGTCAACCTCTTCGGCACGATCAACACCGTTAAGGCCGTTCTGCCGCAAATGAGAAAGCAAAAGGGCGGCAAAATCATCTGCATAAGCTCTGTTGCCGCTGTTTATTCGATTCCGTTTCAGGCTTATTATTCAGCATCAAAAGCGGCGATAAATTCTTTTGTCGATGCACTGACAAACGAGGTCAAGTCCTTCGGAATTGAAGTGGCTTCCGTCATGCCCGGCGATATTTCAACAGGCTTCACCGCCGCAAGGAGCAAAACGAATGCAGGCGATGACGTTTACTCGGGAGTAATCGGTTCGGCTGTTTCGGCAATGGAAAAGGACGAAAAGAACGGCATGACACCCGATTCCGTCGCAAAGCTCGTTGTCAAGCTTGCCGAAAAGAAGCACGTCGCTCCCCTTTACACTGCAGGCCTGCAATATAAAACGCTTGTATTCCTTTCGAGAATTTTTCCGCATAAGCTCGCTGTTAAAATCGTCGGCGGAATGTATAAATAATAAAAAGCTGCTGCACTTAGTGAAAAACTAAATGCAGCAGTCGTTTTTTATTCGGCCTCTTTCGGCAGGCAAACACAAATATCAGGACATACGCTTTAATTGCATATAGCCAACGATCCGATCTACACTGTCGGAATACGAATAAGAAATTCACTGCCCTGCCCCGGCTCGCTCTTGACGCATACCGAGCCATGGTGAAAAGAGGCGATTTCCTTTACCATAGACAGTCCGAGTCCCGTGCCTCCGTTGCTGTGTGACGGGTCGGACTGATAAAATCTGTGAAATATTTTTTCCTGCTCGTCCTTTGCTATTCCGATTCCGTCATCCTTAACGCTCAGCATCGCATTCTTGCTGTTCGACAAAAGAGCAACGGTTATTTTGCCGTTCTCAACGCCGTACCTGTACGCATTGGAAACAAGATTGTTAACGAGCCTTGTTAAAAGCATGTGGTTGCCTTTTACCCTTATTCCGGGTTCAATCTCACATTCAAGCTTTATATTTTTTATTCTGAGCAGTGCAAGATCGTCACAAAGGTTTTCAACAAGCTCCGAGAAATCCAGCTCCTCTACGGGATATTTCTCACTTCGTCTTTCAATTCGTGAGAATTCAAGCATATCCGTTATCATTTTCGACATTTTGGTGCCCTGCCGTCTGATAAGCTCTATGGACTCCTTGTATTCCTCCTGCGTCATTTCCTCGCCGAGTGCATAGTCGCACTGAGCCATAATCACCGCCATCGGCGTTCTTAATTCATGCGAAACGTCGTTTGTGAACTGCTTCTCACTTTCGAATGAATCCTCCAGCCTGTCAAACATCGTGTCAAAGGTATTTGCGAGACTGTGAAGCTCATCGTTGCCCTTGCCGAGCTTTATTCTCTTTTTCAAATCTCCGCTTTGCGAGATATCACGAGCAACCTCTTCAATATCCTTTATCGGTTTGAGTGATTTCATAGCGATAATATAACCGCCGCCGATTCCAAAAATAACGAGAACAACAAGTGCAATCATCGAGCGTCTTGCAACATCCGATATGGGTTCATCGGCCTTTTCATGGCTGACAATACCTCTAATCCACATGTTTTCAACGCCCTTGTTGGTGAGCCGACGGTCGTAAATATAGTATCTTTTTCCGCCGACACGAACGGTCCTCAGGCTCTTATCCAAAAAGGCCTCGCTGTTCGTTTTTCCGCCTGTGGGGTCGGTCCCGTAAATTGTTTTTCCGCTTTCATCATATATAACAGTATAAATGCCGTTCATAACACCTATGAAGTCATCGTCGATTTCAACATAACCGTTTTTGTATGCAAAATAATGGTCGTTGTCGTTATCATCAATCACGCCCTGAAGACTGTCGTAATATTCTATTTCGTCAAAGTTATCCTCAACGGTCATTATTAAATCGCTGCGCAGATTCTTCAGCAGAACGGAATTACTGACCGATATCACAAGAACGTACGAAAGCGTTACAAGAAATACCAGCATAGTTGAGAACCATAATGTTATTTTTAATTTTAAAGGAAGCTTTTTCATCATTCGTCACTTATCACATATCCGAATCCACGGACGGTCTTAATCAATTTTTTATCGAATCCTCCGTCAACCTTCTTGCGAAGATAGCTGACATAAACATCAACGAGGTTTGTTCCTCCCTCATAGTCATAATTCCAAACGTGGTTTTCGAGCTTTTCTCTCGAAAGAACAATTCCGACGTTTCTCATCATGAATTCGAGCATCGAATATTCCTTTGCCGAAAGAGTAATTGCCTTTCCGTCACGAGCAACCTCATGAGTTGAGCAGTTAAGGCTGAGTCCGTCGACGGAAAGTATGTTTTCGGAAATGCCGTATTTTATCCTTGTCATGGCTCTGACTCGCGCCATCAGCTCATCAAAAGAAAAAGGCTTCACAAGATAATCGTTTGCGCCGAGATCAAGTCCGGTCACCCTGTCCTCTATCGAATCTCGGGCAGTCAGGAATATAACAGGTGTATTTATCCCCCTGCTCCTCATTTCTTTAATAACGGCAAAACCGTCCTTTTTCGGCATCATGACATCAAGAATAACCGCATCATATTCTGCGAACTCGACAAAATCCAGCGCCTCTTCGCCGTCAAATGCGGTATCAACGCTGTAACCGGATTTTGTGAGCTTTTTTTCAATCAGACCGTTAAGGTCTTTTTCGTCTTCGGCAACAAGAATTCTCATATTCAGCCTCTTTTCCGTAAAGGTATAGTTTTATTATAACATATCATTTCTCTTTGTCAAAACAAAACCCTGCCGAAGCAGGGCTTTGTTGAAAATATCTTATTTGAAAAGATTTCTGATGAATGAAGCAATAGCATCAAACCAGCGAACGAAAACCATATCCGTTACGTCGAAGTCTCTGTCCTTCTCAACCTTGAGAATCTTACCGGAAACTGCGTCGATTTCATAATCATAATCGAACTTATCGGCGTGGAACTCAACCTCATACTCTGCAACACCGTCATCAAAGTCGAATGTTACCTTAACTCTCTTTGCGTCGGCTTCCTTTACGCCTGCATGCTTGAAAGCGATTGCCTTTGCCTCTGCCTTGCTGATGTACTCCTGGCCGGGAGCGGGAACATCAACGCCGAAAGTGTCTTTCTCAACCTTGAGAATCTTGCCGTTCTTAGCATTGATTTCGTAGTTGTACTCGCATCTGTCAAAATAGAACTCAACGTCGTAAACTGCGATTCCGTCGTCGTAGTCGAATTCACATTTCATGAATGACGCCTTGTCAGCCGTAATGCCTGCGTGATTAAGTGCGATTTCCTTTGCCTTGTCCTTGCCGATATAGCCTGCGGCGAAGGAGCTTGTTGCGAACACACCTGCAAGAATCAGGCACGCCATAACTACCGAGATGATTTTTTTGATGTTTTTCATGTTTCATTACCTCCAAAATTTTGTTTCTGATTTGCTTCAGTGACTAAAGTATATCCGCCGAATATTAAAATAAGATTAGAATTCATTAATTTTCAAAATAATTATTAAAAAAATTATTATTATCTTCGTTGACAATTATTTACAATTCATGTTATAATTTATGTTACATTATTAATGTATTTTAATTTACGGATACAACGGACTATTTAAGAGGGAGAGTTTACACTGATGGCTGATTTTGCAAATACCCTTTCATCTGTTTTAAAACGCAACAAAATTTATGCAACGCACATTGCTGCAGCCAGCGGTGTTGAGCGTTCACTTATTTCAAGAGTAATGAAAAAAGAAAGAACCGTTTCTTTTCATACTGTTAAAAAGATTATCGACAATATCAATGTTCCGTCAGAGGATCATGAGCTTCTTATCCACAGCTTTATTGAAGATAACTTCGGATACAGAAAATATCTTGAATATTTGAAGCTGCTTAAAGAGTTTTCGTCACATGACTATTCTAACGAGTCATCTGCCGGCAGCAACATCTCCGTTAAATTAGAATTTTCCGACGGCATTATGAGCTTAAACTCGATAACGGAAATTATCAATATCGCACATCATATTATATCGCTTGAAGCCAAAAGAAGCGACGGCAGAGTATATTCAAACATACCTACGGGAATGATGGTTGAGATTATGCGTTCTTTCCCGGACAAGCCGATTGATTTCAAATATATAATTGACAATTTCTTTTATGAAAAAGAAAAGCTTTTGGCTCTTTCGGATGTATTTAACCTCATGCATATCGGATATGTATGCAACTATTTTCCATTGTCAAAGCAGGAAACGCATCAGAGCTTCCTTTTCCCTCATTATGTAATTACAAGCGACTATATCCTAATAATTGACCTTTTCAATGAAACCGGATTTATCAGCGCAAACAAAACCGTTATTGAGAAATATGTCAAAGTTTTCTTAAATAACTTTGAAAAGACGATGCCGTATATCATTCGTCTTGACGACATAATGAAGCTCAAAGAGATCAACGCCTCATATTTTGCACGAGGAGTTGAGAAAACAATATTTTTACATTCATTCGGCTGCTTTGCAACCGCTTACCTGGAGCTTGACATGTGGGAGCAGATCGCCAAGCCGGATGTTCCGAACCGTAATTTTCTCAGAGACACGACATATCAATACTATCAAGAGACCTACGGTGCTATCAACAAAAATCTCTGCAATATTTCAAGCAGAGAATCCCTCGCAGAGTTTGTTGATTACGGAATCATCAAATCTATGCCGAGAGAGTTTGCATATCCCCTTAGCAAAGAGAACCGAATCAGAGTTCTTGAAAAAATGTATAATTACTTTCAATCGGATGATTTGTATTTTTATTTGTATAATGACACCAACCTCAAGCTCGGCAGCGAATTCGGAATTGAAATTTATGACAACACATTTGTTCCGTCGCATATGATGTTCTATTACCCGACCGAAAACTGTCAGCTTCATTTCTGCGGCAACCTCAATTTTCTTCTTGACGAT
>CALBHM010000153.1 GCA_937892835.1 uncultured Ruminococcus sp.
AATCAGCGACCTCATCGGCGGAAGCTTCAACGGCTTCTCTATCCCCTTCCTCAACGAAAACCCGATGCTTATATTCATCCTCGCTCCCGGCGGATTCTTTGTATTCGGCATGGTAATGGCTCTTGCAAATAAGATTGCCGAGTCAAAGGGCAAGCCCAAGGCTGTGCTTCACGGCTGTGAAAACTGTCCGATGGCTAAGTCCTGCTCTATCAGAGACACTCACGAGGGCTGTGAAGAGAAAAAGGAGGCTGAAGCATAATGGAAATGACAAAAGGCCTTTTGAGCATATTACTCACAATGATTCTCACTCAGAACTTTGTTCTTTCAAGATTCCTCGGCATTTGTCCGTTCCTCGGCGTTTCAAAGAAGCTGAACACGGCGGTCGGTATGTCGCTTGCCGTTATCTTCGTTATGGCTCTTTCAACGGCGGTTACATATCCGATAAACAAGTATCTGCTTGTTGCCAACAATCTTGAATATCTTCAGACTATTGTTTTCATTCTCGTCATCGCCGCACTCGTTCAGATGGTTGAGATTATCCTCAAGAAGTATATGCCGGCTCTTTACAATGCTCTCGGCATCTATCTTCCGCTTATCACAACGAACTGCGCAGTTCTCGGTGTTGTAACTCTCAACGTTGACAACGGCTACAACTTCCTTCAGTCACTCGTTTGTGCTGTCGGCGGCGGCGTAGGCTTCATGATTGCCATGATCATGTTCGCAGGTGTTCGTTCAAGACTGGAATCCTGCGATATTCCGAAATTTCTTAAAGGTCTGCCCATCACACTTGTTGCCGCTTCGCTTGTTTCCCTTTCGTTCTTGGGATTCGCAGGCGTTGTTGACAAGATCTTTGCATAAGGAGGCGAGCAAATGAATCCTATTGTTTTAGCAATTCTGATCGTTTCGGTCATCGGACTCATCGCAGGTCTCGGACTCGCAGTCGCTTCCATCGTAATGGCAGTTCCCGTTGATAAAAAAGCGGAGGCTATCCGTGAATGTCTGCCCGGCGCAAACTGCGGCGCATGCGGCTTCTCGGGCTGTGACGGCTATGCGGCGGCTCTTTCAAAGGGCATTACAACAAACACAGCTCTCTGCGCTCCCGGCGGCAATGACGCTTCAAAGGCAATCGCAGAGGTTACAGGTCTTTCGGCCGGCTCGGTTGCTCCCATGGCGGCGGTCGTCATGTGTCAGGGCTTCTGCGGCAAGGCTGAAACCAAGATGGAATATAACGGCGTTAACTCATGCGAAATGGCAAAACAGCTTTTTGGCGGCCCGAAAGAGTGCATCTACGGCTGTATCGGTCTCGGAGACTGCATGAATGCCTGTCAGTATGACGCAATCCATATCTGTGACGGCGTTGCAAGAATCAACCCCGTAATGTGTAAGGCTTGTAAGCAGTGCCTTAAAACATGCCCGAATCACATTATCAAGATGATGCCCCTGCATGAGGCAAAGGCGGCAAACCTTTGCGTAAATCACGACAAGGGCGCAATCACACGCAAGGAATGCACAAACGGCTGTATCGGCTGTATGAAGTGCGTCAAGGCGTGCGAATTCGGCGCAGTTGAGGTCAAGGACTTCTGCGCTAAGGTCGATTACAACAAGTGCACAGGCTGCGGCAAGTGCACCGAGGCTTGTCCTGTTAAGTGTATCAACCTTATCACGCTTGATTAACAGAATAATAGCAAAACCCTCCGACAATGGATTTTCCAATGTCGGAGGGTATTTTTTGCAATGATTTTAGATTGCAAAGTCTCACTTCATCAATCTTTTAATGCTTTGCAAAGTCACCTTTTCTTTTCGTTCTTCACTTTTATTTTTTCTCTTTAACAAACCCCTCAGTCAGCTACGCTGACAGCTCCCCTAAAGGGGCGCCCACAATGTTTCTACTGAATTTCCGTCAAAAGAAACAAAAAACTTAACTTGAGGATTAGGTAAAGAAGCCGCTTTCTTTCAAAGCCTACGTATGCTTATACGTCAAGTTGGAAAAAGCGGCTTATTTGCCTGATAATCAAGTTCAGGGAGTTATTCGGCTTTGGTCTCGCAATAAATACATCGGTATACCTTGTTTTCACCGGTACCTGTAAGCTTAAAAATATGCGGCAGTTCCTGCTCTGTGGTGGTTATGCAGCGAGGATTTTTACATTTTATGATATTTTTGAGCTGAGTGGGAAGCGAAACCTTTTTCTTCTCGACAAGGCGGCCGTCCTTGATGATATCTATAGTAACGCCGGGGTCAACGTAGCCGAGGATATCAAGGTCAACGTCATAATCTGAGTCAATTTTTATGATGTCCTTTTTGCCGAGCTTACGGGACATTACATTCTTGATGATAGCAATGGAGCAGTCAAGCTTATCAAGCTCGAGAAGATTATAAATCTCCATGCCTTTTCCGGCCTTAATATGGTCGATTACTATACCGTTTTTAATGGAATCTATATTCATACTTCTACCTCCAGGAGCTTGAGAATGAGTGCA
>CALBHM010000154.1 GCA_937892835.1 uncultured Ruminococcus sp.
CATATACCGTAAGCATCACATTTTATAGAACTGATCAACATCAAGTACGAATACGGTTGCACCGCCGACTGTGATTTTGACCGGAATGGCATTGACAAGACCCGAGGAGTAGGTCGGAACGACCGGAGTAAGCTCCTCACGCTTGCGGCAGTTGGTTCTGAGAATTTCAAGCAGCTCATCTACCTTGTCATCCTCAACACCCATGAGAAGCGTGAGGTTGCCGGCACGAAGAAAGCCGCCAGTTGTGGAAAGCTTCGTTGCGTAGAAGCCTGCCTTTGTTATTTCGTCGAGAACAACATGCGAATCGTCGCTGTTGATGACTGCAATTAAAAGTTTCATGATTTACCTCCTGTTGTGTTTGGTAAAATGATGTATGTTCGGTTAGCAGGTTATCAGCCTCCCATTGAGGCAAGGGAAGCGAAGTGTCGACACGGGAGTGAATGACAGCCCGGTGGACTGCCAGAGCTGTGGTGTGACCGAATATAACCGAATATATTCTAAGATTAAATCCCCACCACCGCAAGCGGTCCCCCTCCCCTTGCTTCAAGGGGAGGCTTGGATTAGTTCCTGCTTCGTTGTATACTAACATAAACGCTTAGATTTACGTCTATATCAGCCTCCCCTGATTGTTAGGGGAGGTGGCTTCGGCGGTTTGCACCGAAGTCGGAAGGGTTAAAGTTAGATAAAATCTTATTTCATCAGTTGTTAACGCTCCCTCGAGAGGGAGACTATGGGGCTTGCACTGAAAGAACTTTTATCAGACTTTCACTGCCCACTGATTATATCAAGATTCCTTTTTATGACCTTTTCGCCACGCCATGCGTAGGCTCTGTCGGAAATATTATCTGTTCTTGCTGTCGTTTCTATTCCGTTAAGGAAAATTTCGGCCGGGTTTATTTTCACTTTTTTATTCATCGGGCACACCGTTTGGCAGATATCACAGCCCCAGGCACATCCCGATTGCTTTATTAATTTTTTTTGCTCGGGTGTAAGCTCGCCCTTGCGCTGAGTTATGTCCGAAAGGCAAAGATTTTTATCAAAGCCGCTTTCAGTCAGTGCATGAGTAGGACATGAGGCGATGCATTTGCCGCAGTTTAAGCATTCTTTTTCTTTTATCTTTGCTGCGGGCAGGCGCATCGTTGTGACTATCTCCGAAATAAAAAACCATGAGCCGTAATCTTTATTGATGAGAAGCCTGTTTTTTCCCTTAACGCCCAGGCCGGCGTCCACGGCCGCCTGAACCTCGGGAATAGGAGAATTATCAGTGAAGAACACAAACTGTTCGTCGGGGAAAGCCTCACGAAGCTTTTGAAGCCCGCCCTCGACCGCCGAATTGATTGCAAGGTGATAATCCTTGACAACGGCATAGCGTGAAATATTGATGTCCCTGTATTTGTCCTCTCCGAGATAGTAGGGAAAAAGCATAACGATAATGCTTTTGGCATTCTCGGGCAGTCTGCCCTTTGCACGGCAGCTGATAAGCTTGTCCCGAAACGGTTCAAAATCGCAGAAGCCGTAAACCGGGGAAATTTCAGAAATGATACCATTTATCATATTATCAAATCCTATGCGACAGTTTCTACCGCCGCAATTATTAAAGGCATTGTTATTATCGACATGAAGCTGACCGTTGCAACAAGCTGTGAAGCAAGCCCGGTGTCCTTGCCGTATTTGGCGGAGAACAGGACGGTGTTGTTGGCCGACGGAGCACATGAGGATATCGCAAGTGCGGTCAGAAGCGTTCCGCTCAGGCCGATAAGCTTGTATATTGCAATCATGACGGCCGGCAAAACTATCAGCTTTGACAGTGCGACAAGAAATATCTTTTTATGCTTAAATAGACTTTTGAGCTGAGTATGTGAAAGAAATGTGCCAAAAACTATCATCGCAACAGGTGTTTGAGTGTTAGCAATAAAATCCACCGGCTTTGTCACAAGCTCCGGAAGCGGAACCTTGAAAAGGAAGAACGGCAGACCTATGAGCATTGCGATAACTCCCGGATTGAGAATGAGCTTTTTGGCGTCGAAGCCCTTGCCCTTGTCCATCATAAAAACACCGTGGGTAAAGGAAACGACATTGAACGCCATAACAACGGCGGAGCAATAGAACACGCCCTCACTGCCGAGCAGAGCTTCGGTCAGCGGCAGGGTCATATAGCCCACGTTGCCGTAAATTGCGCCGTATTTGTAAACACAGTTTTTGTCACGGTCTCCCTTGGAGAAAAGGGGAGTGTTAATTGCAATCGCTATAAAGTGCAGGAGAAATCCGCAGCCGACGGCAATCAGCAGCTTCATTCCGCTGTCCCTTGTAAACTCCCGTGTAAAGAACGAATTGATAATAACGCTCGGCGTTATTATGTAGAACAGAAGGTCGGTGCAGGCCTTA
>CALBHM010000155.1 GCA_937892835.1 uncultured Ruminococcus sp.
CCCCGCATAAAAAACATTCCGCCGAAAAAATCAAATTTTCAGCAGGAATAAATATTGATGTATATTTTTAAAATTTGACTGTTCACTAAATGCATGAAGCGCCCGGTTGCTTAGATAATCTGTAAACATTTTACCATCCGAGATTTTGTTATATCTCGGAGGGCGTTTCGTTATTAAAGACTCTTTGTTTCATCATTATTTATTATTAAACAAGCCTAACCGTCAATGAAAAGCAAATAATGGAATTCAAAGTTTCGGGGGACGGAAAAGCCTTTGAAAAACATTATCGTCTGATGAAGGTAAATCTTAAAAATATATTTTCGACTCGGCAAAAAGAACTGCTTGTCCGCTTAAAACGGTTCGTTTCCCCTTATATGTGCACTTAAGGATGCCTGATATGCAATCAATTTATTTTTGCCGAGTTTTTCAGCCCATAAGGGAATTACATGACAATGCCCTCTGCCACACACCGGGTCTTCGGCAACATTACACTTAGGAACAAAGCTTCTTGTTACGCAGTCAAAATCCGTTCCTTTGGCGGTGATGTGCAGGCATGTACCCTCCAGTTCGTTTATTACACTGAGATTTGGAACAACGTTTTTTACCTGTTCCTCGCTCTCTAAAACAAAAACAAGATCGTCACCCATATATGCCTCAATGGGCTTTACTCCAATCGCTTCGGCAAATTTATCAATTACTTTAATAGGTGTAAGTGTAAAAGAAGGAAAATCCATTGTTAAGAAATCGTCATCTTTTTTTACGGTCAAGTGCCCTCCGAGTGTGTCAAAGGTAATTTCTGATTTATTGGGTTCAATGAATCGGAATATGATATAAGACGTAGCCAATGTTGCGTGACCGCAGAGATCAACTTCACCGTTCGGAGTAAACCAGCGCAGGTGATAATTCTCGTTTTTTTTACTGTAAATGCGGTTTCGGATAAATTATTTTCTATTGCTATTTTTTTCATTGTGTCATCACTAAGCCAATTATCCAAAATGCAAACAGCGGCGGGATTACCTGAGAAAACCTTATTTGTGAAGGCGTCAACAATATACTGTTTCATAATCTTTATTCTCCTATTTTCTATTTAAATAAGCATCGACCAGTCTTACGCATTCCGGAAAGCTTTCACGGCAAAGTCCAATGCGAAGATAACTGTCGGATTCTTCAAGAACCGATGATGGGACTATGAGTACACCTGTATTATATAATATTTCCATGCAAAAGTCCATTGCTTTTCTGTTGCCGAGAAGCCTGACATATGCCATTGTTGCGCCCTTCGGCGGAACATATGCAAAGATATCGGGGTGCTTACTGACAAGCTCGTTAAGCAACGCTGAATTTTTTCTTATGATTTCGTTATTTCGCATTATAATTTCGCTCTTCTTGTCAAGAAGCTTGCTTGCAATCCACTGACAGGGAAGGTTAGTACAGGTGCTTGTAAAATGTCTGTATGCAAGAAGCTTTGCCATAAGTGCTGGATTTTTTGTAGCAATCCATCCGAGTCTCAGCCCCGGTGAAGCAAAGGTTTTTGAAAATCCGCCAAGAACAACAGCGTTTTCATATATATCGGCAAATGACGAATCAGTGCAGTCTTCATCAAGCCGTAAAAAGCGATACATTTCATCGGCGACAAGAATTATATCATGCTCGCGGCAAAGCTGAGAAATATCCTCCATTTCTTTTCTTGTCAGGCATGCACCTGTGGGGTTGTGGGGATAGTTAAGAACAACAAGTTTTGTTTTGGCAGTAAGTCTTGATTTCAACATTTCAATATCAAACTGCCAGCCTTGTTCAAAGGTCGGATGAAACTCAGAAATTTTACAGCCTATTTCTTTGGCAATGACCGATAATGACTGATATGACGGCGATTGAACAACAATTTCGTCATTCGGTTTGAGCAATGCCCGCATTGTAACATAAATTGTTTCCTCGCCGCCGTTCATTATGGCGATCTGTCCGTGATTGACTTCTTCATATAGAGAGGAAAGCTTTTCCCTCAAGGGAAGATAGCCGTTTCCCAACGCATAAGCGAGAGGTTCGTCGGAAAAATCCGATAAATCCGTCAGCACGCTTTTGAGCGGTAATGATTCGGGGTCCGAGCTTCCCATCATATATTTTGCTTTGGAA
>CALBHM010000156.1 GCA_937892835.1 uncultured Ruminococcus sp.
TTGAATAGCTGTACGCCTTAACGATACCCGGGATAACAAAAAGTAAGCTCCACAAAAAAGTGAAAACAAATGTCATGAGACCGATAAGAAATGTGTTTGAAAAATCATCTCTGAATCCGTTAAAGATATCTGCGATATCCATTTTTTCTCCGGTTCTTGTCTGTTTGAGAAACATTGCTGCTACCCCAAAAGAAACAGGCCCTGCCAGCAGAAGCGACGCAATCTGGCCGATTCCGGGGATTGCATTAACGAGGTATGAAATAGCCGCTTGAATTACAACCACAACAACGGCGATAAGCCATGTGTTGCCGAAAATCTGATTGCCAAGCTGTGCCTTTGCCATTGCTTTCATCTGTTGTCTTGTCATATTCTTTCCTCCTTTTGCGACAAATTATTTATCGCTTTCCCATATTATATCATAATTATTTCACTAATCAATATCTACGGCGAATTTTACAGATTATTCATTTTGTTTAGTAAAAAATTTAATCTTTGCTTTCCGTATCTTCTTTTTTTCTGTAAGCAATATACTCGTAAGTCGAATTTTCTTCTGCCCTTGCTTTCATTGCATTATAGCACTGGTCTCTCAGTGCCTTTTTTCTCTCAGCCATGGGGAGGCTTTCGTCGGGATAGAACGGGCCGTCGATAAACGTTACGGTTTTCGGAAAACTGCCGAGCTTTCTTTTCTGATAGCAGGTTGTCATCGCAAAAACAGGTGTACCCGTATGAGCAGGATAGCTGAACGATGCGTCGGTAAACGGCCTTATCCCGGTATAATACGGCCACATATGCGCCTCCGGATAGATTGTAATAAGGTTTCTCTGACGTATGCGCGTTTTAACACATCTGACCATTTCCTTTTTCTGCTTAATCGTCGAGCCGAGCGGAATTGCGCCGAGCATTTCAACGATATTGTTAAGACCCGGAACAGACATTGTGTCAGGACCTACGACGATATATCCTCTGCGGAAATGTCTTAGTAAATTCGGCAGAAAAGCGTCAAGTATAAAATTGGTATGATTAGCATAAACATATGCGCCGGAAATGCCCACCTTTAAAATAGCCCTTTTATTTTTAAAACGGTGAAGCGGCACAATTTTAGTGTAAAGCCACGCAAGCGGCTGACCGATAATTCTGTACAAAACAAATGAAAACAGCCGCCACAAAGGGCCTCGGTGAATATAGCGATAATTCTCACGAAGTGGTTTTATTTCGATGCCCATTTTTGCAAAATCATCAGTTAATTCATTCTCGTAATATATTGTTTTTCGGGGTATATTCTTTTTATTTTGTGACATAAATTGAATTCCCTTCTTAGGTATTTTTGAAAAAAAGATATAATATAATCAACCATTTTAATTATATCATACCTTTATTTTGTGTCAATAATTCACTTTATTACGATTTGCTTACCTTGTCCAAAATTTTCTGTCCAGCGAACGGTACTGAATCGCTTCTGCAATGTGAGGAGCTTCGATGATCGCTGAATCATCAAGATCGGCAACCGTCCTTGCGACCCTGAGAATTTTATCATATGCTCTGGCGGAAAGTCCAAGCCTGTCAAAGGCAACCTGAAGCATTTTCATTGCCGCATCGCTCGCCTTGCAGAATTCACGGGTCATTGCCGCATTCATCTGCGCGTTGCAATTCGCCGTGGTTCCGCTCAAGCGGTTCTGCTGAATTTTTCTCGCCGCTTCAACCCTCTTTTTAATCTCCGAGGACGGTTCTCCCCTGTGCTCTTCGGCAAGCTTTTCAAAGTCGACCGGCGGCACTTCTATATGTATATCTATTCTGTCAAGTAAAGGACCGCTTATCTTTGAAAGATATTTCGCCGCAGCACCGTCACGGCAGGTGCATTTTCTCGTCGGATGTCCGTAATAGCCGCAAGGACAAGGGTTCATTGCGCAGACAAGCATAACCGAACAGGGATATGTTGACGCTCCCGACGCTCTTGAAATTGTAATTTTTCCGTCCTCAAGCGGTTGACGCATCATCTCCATTGCCTGACGTGAGAATTCGGGCAGCTCATCGAGGAACAGAACTCCGTTGTGTGCGAGCGAGATTTCGCCTGGCTTTGGGATTGCACCGCCACCCGCAAGTCCGATAGTCGATACCGTATGGTGCGGCGAACGAAACGGCCGCTGAGTTATAAGGCTTGAATTGCTTTTTAACGCACCCGATATTGAATATATCTTTGTCGTTTCAAGACTTTCTTCAAATGTCATTGACGGCAGAATTGACGGAATTCTTTTGGCAAGCATACTTTTACCTGAACCCGGGCTGCCTATCATCAGCGTATTATGACCTCCTGCCGCAGCAACCTCTAAAGCACGCTTGGCTTCAAACTGACCCTTAACATCGGCAAAATCAGGCATATAGTCAAAGGTTTCCGACCCGTCAGTTTTCATCGGCTTGGCAGGCTCAATCGGGTTTGTTCCTCTCAGATGATTGAGCACTGCAAATACATCGGCAACAGGATATATTTCAACACCCTCAACAACTGCCGCCTCGTTTGCATTCTCCGAGGGGACAAAAATCTTCTTGACTCCGCTCTGGCAAGCTCCGATAACCATCGGCAAAACGCCGTTGACTCTGCGCACCTTTCCGTCAAGCGAAAGCTCACCGAGGAAAACATATTCGTCCGTTTCTGCTCTCATCTGCTCCGAGGCCATAAGCAAAGCAACAAACATTGCAAGGTCATAGAGCGGGCCCTCCTTTCGGCGGTCGGCAGGGGCAAGATTCACGGTAATGCGGCTGACCGGGAAATCAAATCCGCTGTTCTTTATCGCAGAATGAACACGGTTTCGGGATTCGCTGACAGCGGAATCCGGCAGACCTACCACGTCAAAACGAGGCAACCCCGACGAAATGTCGGCCTCAACGCTGACAGGGAAAACCTCCATGCCGAAAATACCCATGCTGTTGACCTTTGCAAACATTCTTTCATCCTCTTTCGTTCGTTTTTTCGAGTGCGGCTTATGATTTTATCCCCACCACCGCAAGCGGTCCCCCTCCCCTTACAATAAGGGGAGGCTGATAGTCAAGTGATTTCCGTTTTTCTTACTCGTCCGTCATCTTAAAAAGCTCATTCGGCGTGCAGTTAAAAATTTGGCAGAGTGCATCAATATTTTCATATTGAATCGACTTGGTTTCGTTGTTTATCATGCGACTAAAATTCTGATAGCTCATGCCAAGCTGCTTATAGAGCCAATATTTTGTTTTGCCGTTCTTTTCAAGTAAATTCAAAACATCTAACTTTATCATAAGATATCTCTCCATAATATACTTTCTGATGAGATGATATTATATTTTTTCTCATGATATATAGACTAATGCATTAGATAGTCGTCCTTATTTACCGCTTTAAAAGCTCGAACAAAAAAATACGGCAGAATTTATGTAACTTTTTCCTGTATTTCTCTTTATTTTTCTTTAAACATCAGTTATAATAAACTAAATATAGATTAAAAGGAGTATATTATTATGCTTAAAAACATACCTTCGATACTTTCACCCGAGCTTCTTAAAATTCTCATGGAAATGGGTCACGGCGACTACATCGTAATCGGCGACGGAAACTTCCCTGCCGTTACAAACGCTCAGCGTCTTGTTCGCCTTGACGGTCACGGCGTTCCCGAAATTCTCGACGCTATCCTTAAGCTTATGCCGCTTGACACATATGTTGACGCTCCCGTTTCTCTCATGGATAACGGCGACCCGGACAACCGTCCCGAGATCTGGGCAACATACAAAGAGATTGTCGAGAAAAACGAGGGTGACAAGAATATCGGACTCATTGAGCGCTTTGACTTCTACGACAAGGCAAAGAACGCTTTTGCAATCGTTGCAACAGGCGAAACAGCAATTTACGCTAACATTATTCTCCAAAAGGGTGTTGTAATAAATGACTAAAAGAGTTTTAGCCTTTGACTTCGGCGCATCGAGCGGCAGAGCGATAATCGGCTGCTTCGACGGCGATAAAATCACATTGGAAGAGGTTCACCGTTTCTCAAACGACCCCGTAAGTGTCGGCGGCACGGTGTACTGGGATGTTCTGCGCCTCTTTTATGAGATCAAGCAGGGCATTATCAAGGCAAAAATCGCAGGCGGTTTCGATTCGATCGGAATTGACACATGGGGCGTTGACTTCGGACTTATTGACTCCGAGGGCAAGCTGATGGAGAATCCCGTTCACTACCGTGACGCAAGAACCATCGGACTTGTTGACGAAGCCTTCAAGACCATGCCGAAAGAAAAGCTTTACGGCATTACGGGAATTCAGTTCATGGAGCTGAACACCCTTTTTCAGCTTATTTCACTC
The DNA here is from genome assembly GCA_937892835.1 of uncultured Ruminococcus sp. GTDB lineage: Bacteria > Bacillota > Clostridia > Oscillospirales > Acutalibacteraceae > CAG-488. Next base: position 4,322 of record CALBHM010000156.1, read on the forward strand.
AAAAAATACAGACCGTGGATGCTTGAGCGTGCGGACAAAATGCTCTTTATGCCCGACCTTTTCGGCTACATGCTCACAGGCAAAATGTGTGCCGAATACTCGATAGCTTCCACTTCACAGCTCATTGACCTTGACAAGAGAACGTGGTCGAAGGAAATTCTTAACGCTTTCGGAATTAAAGAATCTATCTTTGCTCCGCTCGTTCAGCCGGGCACGGTTCTCGGCGAGCTTTCAAAGGAAATCTGCGAGGAATGCGGCGTTGACCCCGTTCCGGTCATTTCCGTCTGCGGACACGATACTCAGTCGGCTATCACCTCCGTTCCGTGCGAGGACGGCGATTTTGCTTTCCTCTCGAGCGGCACATGGTCGCTCTTCGGCACAGAGCTTGACAAGCCGATCGTCAATGAGACCTCAATGAACATAAACATCACGAACGAGGGCGGCTTCGACGGTTCGACAGGCTTCCTCAAGAACATAATCGGACTTTGGCTCATTCAGGAGAGCCGCCGCCAGTGGAAGCGAGAGGGTAAGGAATATTCCTATGCCGACCTTGAGAAGCTTGCACTTGCCGCAGAGCCGTTCAAGTGCTTCATTGACCCCGACGCTCCCGAGTTTGTTCCTCACGGCAACATCCCCGAGCGTGTGCGTGAATTCTGTCGCAAGACAGGTCAGTACGTTCCCGAAACAGTCGGCGAGATCATGCGCTGTATCTACGAAAGCCTTGCTATGAAATACAGGCTGACATTTGAAAAGCTTCGTGAATGTACGGAGCGTGACTACCCTGTTATCCACGTTATCGGCGGCGGCACAAAGGACGGCTTGCTTTGTCAGATGACGGCGAACTCCTGCGACCGCACGGTTAAGGCAGGTCCGATCGAGGCTACCGTTATGGGCAACGTTGCCGTTCAGCTCATGTCCGACGGTTCTGTTGAAAATATCGGACAAGCAAGAAAAATCGTCGCCGACTCCTCCGAGCTTAAAACCTTTGAGCCTACGGACACGGACAAGTGGGCAAAGGCTTATAAAGATTTTCTCAAGGTGACTTAAGATGGACAGGCTTGAGGTTCACAAAGAGAAAAAGCAGCACAAGCCGATGAAAAAGGGCGTTAAAATCACCATTATTTCTGTTGTGTGCATTTTGGCGGTTGCCGTCTTTGTCGTTTTGGCTCACCCTGTTTATGTTTCGGACGGCTCTCCTACGAAGATTGCAGAGAGCTATTTGAAAAAGCAATTTCAGCTTGACGATTATAAGGTTGAAAATGCACAAATCGTTTTGTACGATAACACTCGATATATTCGCACAAGCTATTCCGTGAAGCCGAAAGAGAAATTCATCGACGAATGGTGCGCCGGCAACGGCAAACCGGGTAACGACGGTTGGGTTGTAAATAAATCGTCTTTCATCGCTTGCTATAAAATCGGTAATATTTATTTTACCGGCCTCACTGCAAATACAGGACTATAAGGTAGATAAAATGAAAAAAGCAAAAGATTCAAATGTTGCAATAAAAATAATTCTATTGACAATTTTCGTTATACTCTTTATCGCTGTTTATTTTATAAACTCTGTGTTTTTGGCAGGAGATGCAATAAGCTACGGAAAATTCGGCTTTATCGGCAAAATAATACCTTCCGTAATGCTTGCGGCAGCTTTTGTTGCCCTGTGCTTTGCGATGTTCAATAAAAAGAAACGAAAATTCTGTGTAACAATATCGGCTGCACTGGTGATTTTCATTGTACCCATTCTTTTCTTGGCGAATAGTCTTGTAATCAATATAGAATACAAGACTTTTGATTCTGAAAAATGGAAAAACTATAATTATGTGCAAGGCCGTCAATACATGATTGATGATCTTGAAGAAAAACATAAAATTGTAGGAATGAAAACTTATGAAGCTAAAAACTTGCTTGGCACGGGAACGGATGAAAAATCTGCAGACGGTTCTCATAGAATAACATACGATGTCGGCGTCGCCGGTTTATGGCATATGACCTATGTCCTTGAATATGACGAAAACGGCATTATCACAAAGACGTACACTACAGTTGATTAACATATTAAGTTGAAAATCTGCTTGCAGATTTATATAAAAAATAATTCAACGAAAGGATGAATTTTATATGGCAGAAAACAGATATCTGGGCGAATACCCCGTAATCGGTATCCGTCCTATCATCGACGCAAGACGTGGACCTCTTAAGGTCAGAGAGTCTCTTGAGGAGCAGACAATGGGCATGGCTAAGGCAGCCAAGAAGCTCTTTGAGGAGAACCTCAAGTATTCAAACGGCGAGCCGGTTAAGGTCGTTATCTCCGACACAACTATCGGCCGTGTTGCAGAAACGGCAGCCTGCGCCGAGCAGTTCAAGAAAGAGGGCGTTGCCATTACTCTTTCCGTAACTCCCTGCTGGTGCTACGGTTCCGAGACAATGGACATGGATCCCAACACAATCAAGGGTGTTTGGGGCTTCAACGCAACAGAGCGTCCGGGCGCAGTTTACCTCGCATCCGTTCTTGCCGCTCATGCTCAGAAGGGTCTCCCCGCCTTCGGCATCTACGGCAGAGAGGTTCAGGAGGCTGACGAGTCCGAGAACATTCCCGATGACGTTAGAGAAAAGCTTCTTCGCTTTGCACGTGCCGCTGTTGCAGTTGCAACAATGAAGGGCAAGTCATATCTTCAGATCGGTTCGATCTGCATGGGTATCGCAGGTTCTTCAATCGACCCCGATTTCATCGAGGAATATCTCGGCATGAGAGTTGAGTCCGTTGACGAGGTTGAAATTCTCCGCCGAATGGAAGAAAACATCTATGACGAGGAAGAATACAAAAAGGCTTACAAGTGGACTAAGGAGCATTGCCCCGAGGGATTTGACAAGAACCCCGACTTCGTAAGAAAATCGGACGAGCAGAAGGAAAAGGATTGGGAGTTCACGGTCAAGATGATGTGCATCATCAAGGATCTCATGAACGGCAACAAGAATCTTCCCGAGGGCAGAGAGGAAGAGATGGCGGGTCACAATGCTATTGCCGCAGGCTTCCAGGGTCAGCGTCAGTGGACCGACCATTGGCCGAATGCAGACTTCGCCGAGGCACTTCTCAACACCTCCTTTGACTGGGACGGTGTAAGAGAGCCCTATATCCTTGCAACAGAGAATGATGTTCTCAACGGCATTTCAATGCTCTTTGAGAAGCTCCTCACAAACCAGCCGTCAATGTTCTCCGACGTTCGTACTCACTGGAGTGCAGAATCCGTTAAGAGAGTTACAGGCTATGAGCTTGAGGGTCACGCAAAAGAGGCAGGCGGATTCCTCCACCTCATCAACTCCGGCGCATCATGTCTTGACGCTTGCGGCGAGCTGAAGAACGACAAGGGCGAGGCTTGCATGAAGCCTTGGTATGACGTAACAGACGAGGACGTTGACAAGATGCTCAAAGCCACAACATGGAACGCAGCCGATAACGGTTACTTCCGTGGCGGCGGATATTCTTCACGCTTCGTTACTAAGAACGAGATGCCTGCGACAATGATCCGTATCAACCTTGTTAAGGGTATCGGACCGACAATTCAGATCTGCGAGGGTTACTATGTAGGACTTCCCGATGACGTAACAGACGCTCTCTGGAAGAGAACAGACTACACATGGCCCTGCACATGGTTCACTCCGATCTGCAACGGCAAGGGTGCTTTCAAGTCGGCTTACGACCTCATGAACAACTGGGGTGCAAACCACGGCGCATCTACATACGGCCATATCGGCGCAGACCTCATCACAATGTGCTCAATGCTTCGTATTCCTGTTTCTCTTCACAACGTTCCCGAGGAGAAGATCTTCCGTCCGGCAAACTGGAACTATTTCGGTATGGACAAAGAGGGTCAGGACTACCGTGCATGCCAGGTTTACGGCCCGATGTACAAATAATTACAAATTTTCAAAGACTGCGTTTCGGCGCAGTCTTTTTTGTTG
>CALBHM010000157.1 GCA_937892835.1 uncultured Ruminococcus sp.
CAACTATTCTTGAAAATCTGACGCTCGGTATGGATAATCCCGATATCGAGGAGGTTATCCGTGTTACAAAAATGACAAGGTGCTTTGGATTTATCAATGAACTGCCCATGAGATTTGAAACAATGCTCGGAGAGAACGGTACAAATCTTTCGGGCGGTCAGCGGCAAAGACTTGCCATTGCAAGAGCGCTGCTTAAAAAGCCCGATATTCTCATTATGGACGAAGCAACCAGCAATCTTGACAGCATTACCGAACGTGCAATTGAAAATACGATAAACGAAACTACGGACGGAATTACAACAATCATCATCGCTCACCGTCTGAGCACGATTATGAAGTGCGACAAGATTTACGTTATGGACAAGGGACAGATTATCGAAAGCGGAAGTCACTCCGAGCTTATGAACAAGGGCGGCTTTTATTATGAACTCTGGAAAGAACAGCTTCCGAAGAATGATATTGTCAGCACGGAAATACTGCCTACTGTGGTTTAAAAAGATACTCAATATATTGTAATTTCACTGGTAAAAAGGAAGATGAAGATGACAAAGGAAATAATACTGCCGATGAATGAGATAACGGACAGCGTAGAAATGCTGCATGAAAAGCCGAATAAGGGAATGCCGGTGTTTACGTGGATACTTGTTCTGCTGCTGGCGGTTGCGCTTACCTGGTGCTGTATCGGCGAGATCGACTATTTTATCAAGGCAAGCGGAATTGTCCGCCCCGGGGAAAATGTCAGCACCATAAGCAGCCTTATGACGGGACGTGTTGAAACACTGAATATTTCCGATGGTGACTATGTTAAAAGGGGTGAGCTGCTTTTTAAGATTGACACAGCAGAACTGGAGCAGACTCTGTCAGCATATTCCAAGGAAAAACAGCGCATTGAAACGGAAAACCTTAATCTTAAAAAGCTTGAAGAAAGCATTTTGAGCGAAGAAAATCTATTTGACATAAGCAATCCTGATGAATCGTCATATTATCTGAAATATGAGAAATACATTTCCGATCTGCAAAGTCTTTCCGAGCAATATAAAAATACCTCTGCCGATACAGACAATGCAGCCGACAGCGCTGTCATCTCCGCTGAAAGCATAAAAAGTCAGCTTGCAATATATCGCAAAGAGCTGTCGGGACTTGAAACGCTGAAAAGCTCTGTTGAAGCAAATTCGGATATGTTTGAAAATAAATCAAGTGTATATGCTATGCAGTATGCCGATTATACAGCCGCTATAAATGCATATGATGTCAATATAAATCAGAAAAAATCAGATAAAGAAAATGCAGAACCGCTGTTCAAGGCAGGCGGAATTTCCCAGTCCGAGTATGACAGCATATGCCGCAGCCTTGAAAATGCGGAGCTTGAAAAAGACAAGTACATAAGCGAATTTAAGTTGAATATTGAACAGAAAATCACAGCGGCAGAAAAGAATATTTCCGATCTGGAATACAGCTTAAAAAGTCAGAATCAGAGCTTATCCTCATATTCGGAGATAAGCCACGATGAACAGCTTGCGGCAGAAAATATGAAGCTTGAAATGCTGTCGGGAATTGCGGACAGCATAAGATCCAATGAGACAAGTATTATTTCTATTGAAAAGCAGATCGCCGATATAGAGCTTAATATCAAAAACGCCGAGGTAATTGCACCGATTGACGGAACGATAAATATGTACTCTGATTTAAGCACAGCCGATCTTGTTCAGAGCGGTCAGACAATTGCGACCATTATTCCCGATACCAACGGCACTTACAAGCTTACAATGTTTCTTTCATCTGCCGATATAAGCGAAGCTGAAATCAATCAGAACGTTCGTCTGCGATTTGCTGCATATTCTTATCAGGAGTACGGAGAACTTTCGGGAACGGTAAAAAGTATTTCTTCCGATGTGCGTTCAAACGAAAACGGAATGTCATATTATGTTGCAGAGGTAAGCATTGACGATACTATGGGACTTGATCTTGTTTCTGGTATGGAGTGCGAAGCGAGGGTTGTCACAAAGCAGAGGAAAATTATTTGGTGGCTTCTTGAAAAGCTGGACTTTATTGATGACTGAGGAGTTGGATATGAGAAAGAAAATTTTGGCGTGTGCAGTTTCAATTGCAGCGGTAATGCTGCTGCCGGTTACTGCGGCTGCTGTGGAAAAAATGCTTAATGCAGATATGAGCCTTGATGATCTGCGGGAATTTGCCAAAAAGAATACCTATTCCTATAAAATCTATGAATACGAAAAGGAAAATGCGGAGATAAACGCCGAAAATACCGAATATGAATTGAAATATTATGAGCAGATGCTGAAAAAAATATCTCAGAGCGACAGCGAATATTATGAATACAAGCTGAAAATTGCCGAGCTTAAAAAGGAGCTCGAGCTTGCAGATATGGAGTTTGAATACTACGATGAGGACAAGGAAGAGCTTGACGGAAAGATCACCGATCTTGCACTGAAATCGAAATATTATGAGCTTTGCGGCTTGGAAAAACAGATCGGTATCCTGCAGGCAAATGTTGTTTATTTAAAAAAATATGCGGAAGTTGAAGCGGTCAAGCTTGAAAACAGACAGTCAACGGAAACGGACTGTAAGCTTGCTCAGATCAATCTGCAAATGGCTGAAAATGAATTATCGGCAGCAGAAAAATCCGTACAGAACAAAACAAGAGAAATATCGGATTTTCTCAATCAGTATAAGGATATTGAACATTTTTCTGTTAAATGTGAATTGCCACAAAGCATAACATATCGGAAATTTGACCCGGAAAAGCTTTACAAGAAATTTTCTGAAAAAAACTTTGAGCTTGATAAACAGCGAAGAAGTATGGAGTATGATGAGGATTATCTTGAAGAAATTAAAAGCATTTACGGCAAAGACAGCGATACATACAAATCCTACAGAAATTCCTATGAGATAGAGAAGTTGAATTTCGAGATAAAAGAAAATGAATACAAATCGCAGATAACAGAAATGGTTTCAAATTATCAGCAGACTTATGCAGAATATCTTTCCAACAGGGAGTATAACTCGGTGCTTGCGGATAAGCTTGATATTCTTAAAACTGCTTATGATACAGGAAATATGAGCGAGCTTGATTATCTGAAGCAGTATGCGGAGCTTTCCGAAGAAATGAACAAAGCGAATAATGCGCTTGCTCAGGCTGATCTTCTTTATGACAAGCTTTGTCTTATTGAAGATGGGGAAGATGCGGTTATAAATAATAATTAATTTCAAAGTGAGGTAAATATTATGGAATGGAAAAATCTTTTATGTGAAAAACGTCAGTCGTCGTCCAAAGGCAGCAATAAAAATGATCTTCGCAATGAATTCCAAAAGGATTATCATCGGATAATATGCAGTGCTTCATTCAGGCGTTTGCAGGACAAGACGCAGGTCTTTCCTTTGGATAACAGTGATTTTGTGCGTACAAGGCTTACTCATTCTTTGGAGGTCGCCTCCTTTGCCAAATCTCTTGGACAGACAGCTTTTCAGTATCTTATTGACAACAACAAAGATGACGAATTAACACCCGAGATAAAGGAAAAAGTTTGCAGCATTCTTGAATGTGCAGGACTGCTCCACGATATCGGCAATCCTCCTTTCGGACACTTTGGAGAGGACTCTATTCGCAATTGGTTCAAAACTAATCTGTCCAAAATTGAATATAAAGGCACTTCTGTTGAAAACAATTTAAACGAACAGATGAAAAATGATCTGTATCATTTTGAAGGCAACGCTCAGGCACTTCGTCTGCTGACAAAGCTGCATTATCTTGTTGATGAAAATGGTATGCATCTGACCTATGCTTTGTTAAATACGTTGATAAAGTACCCTGTGTCATCGTGTGAGATCAATAAAAAAAGCGGAAATATCAAGGATAAGAAGATGGGGTACTACTTCGCAGAGCAGGAGCTTTTTGAAGATATAGCAGAATCGACAGGAGCGATAAACTGCCGATATCCGCTTACATATCTGCTTGAAGCGGCTGATGATATTGCATATCATACTGCCGATATTGAGGATGCAGTAAAAAAGGGCTTTATTAGTTATTCTCAGCTGCTTGAAGAGCTTAAAAGTGAAAAATACGTTGGAAAATGTGCAGATGAACAGGAAATGCAAAGCTATCAAAGTGCTGTTGCTATGCTTGAATCCAAGTATGCACGAGCAAAGGAAAAGAGTATGCCGAATCCTGAACTTAACGCTGTACAGAACTGGATAATCTATGTTCAGGGGCAGCTGCTTTATTGTGCGTCTTATGGATTCACAAAGAATTATCAGTGCATTATGAACGGAACATTTAACCGTGAAGTAATGTCTGTTTCCCGTGGAAATGCGTTGTCTGAAGCATTGGGAAGCATAGCTTTTGAGTATGTTTTCAAATCCCAAATAATATACAAAACAGAGATAGCTGCGGGAAATATGATCAATTTTCTGCTTGATAAATTTGTTCCCGCTGCTGTTAAATATGATACAGCTGATGAGCTTTCTCCTATGGATAAAAGAATAATTTATCTGATTTCGGATAATTACCGCCAGATCTATAAAATATATTCAAGTGGCAAAGACGAAAATGAAAAGCTGTATTTAAGGCTTCTGTTAGTTACTGATTATATTTGTGGTATGACTGACAGCTTTGCAAAAAGATTGTATCAAGAGCTAAATGGAATAATATAATTTAGACAATATACAAAATACTGCATATACTGAATAGAAATTCACACACTGATTTTGTTCCGTGGATGTTTGATTGAAAGAATTTCTTTTTGCTTTGACATTGCAATGTGCGTGTATATCTGTGTGGTTGTAATTGAGCAGTGACCGAGTATTTCCTGTATAGATCGTATGTCAACACCTTCTTCAAGAAGCAAGGTTGCGAAGGAGTGACGGAACATATGGGGAGTTATGTGCATAGAACTGCCTGAAAGTGTTGTATATTATTTGATGATTTCCCGCACTTGAAGAGTCTGATTCTTTAACTGTGTAAATGTCGAAAGACGTCATAATCGTTCTGGCATTATATCATAAAAATATCGCTGTCAAGGTTAAAATGAATGTCGAAGACGACCTTGACAGCGACAATTTTTATGATTTCTGGCAATTAAGCGGTTGTGCCGTCGTATT
>CALBHM010000158.1 GCA_937892835.1 uncultured Ruminococcus sp.
TTTTACAGGTTTTTCCCCTTCTCTGATTCCCCAGCACAGAGTATAAATAGCACCGTATATTGAAGCATATAAGTTGTTATCTTTATCAAGATAGTATCTGTCGCTGTTTTTCTTTACATTCGTCAATACGGGAGAACCCAAATCATACTTGCCGTTGCTGCGAGTCACATTACCGAGCATATACAGACTTCCGTTTTTGCTGAGAAAGCCGCCGAGCTCTAAATTAAAACGTTCGATATTATCTGCGACTTTTTCGGTTGTGCCTTCCGAAGTGATCTCCCAAAGGACGCTGCTTTCATCAATATAGAAATAGCTCGAATAATAAGACAAAACATCCTTTGCAAATTTGCCGCTGCAAATCTTTATCGGCTTATAGTCCGGACTAAAATAATGGGAACCTGTGCCGACGTAATATGTGCCGTCTTTTTTATTGTAGATACATTCACCGTATGTTCTTGTCTTCACAATCGATATTACATCGGACGAGACCAAAACGTTTTTAAATAAATCGTCCCCTACCTGATTGGAAACAGAATCATAGCAGCGATAAAGCTCATTAGCCTTTGTCAGGTAGAACATACCGTTAATATCCTTAACATTTTTTGCAACCGGCTTAAAATCGTTAAGCTCCCAACAGTTGCCTTTATTGTCAAGAGCAAGACCCGAAACGGAAATTTCATTGTTGGGGGTAATCTTTACAAAGCCTGTGCCGATTTTTTTAGGAACGCCCGATTCGCCCACAATAGTCCAAAGATTGCCGTCCTCCGTAAGATAATATGTACCGAAATCGGAGCTTCTTGCAGGAGTATAGGTGTTCATAATAACCTTTGAATTGAATTTGATCATCTGCTTGCCGGTATAGAATTTGCCGTCGGCATTGTATGAATTTTTTGTAAGCAATTCGGGAATATTATTCGTTTTCTCGCCCATCGGCTTATCGGCAGATACAACGGTTACCTCAAAGCTTTTTGACAAGCCTGCGCAGAAAGCGGTTATGGTAGCCACTCCCGCTTTGCCTGTACAAATAACATACTTGTACTCTTCTTTTGCGACCTTGGCAATTTCGGGATCAGAAGACGAATAGCTTATATCCTCTCTGTAATCCTTCATAGCAATTCTGCTGTAAATATCAATGTTTCTTCTTGCATTTTCAAGCATTTCCATGCTGCGATAGCTCTGCAAGGCAAAAACATCTTTTACCGGTGCAGTCCAGCCATCGCCCGAAAGCTTCAATTCCGGTCCTGCGTATTCGAGACCCGATACATCGCTTACGCCGTCAAAGCCAAAAGCTCCGCTCAAGCTTTCCATTTCAGCAACAGAGATCATTCCGTCACTGTTTTTATCTGCTCCGGAATCAATAAGCTTTTCAAAAAGCCCCGAATCGCTGAAATTGATGTACTTCTCGGATTGACTTGAAACGCATACTGTCGAGTTGACGGAGTATTCGCCGTATTTAATCGTGACTGTCTGTGCGCCTGCCTGATCTGCCTTGTAACCGCTCGAAGAATAACCTGTTACCTTTTCCCACTCCGAACTGCCGTTTATTACATAAACTTCGATAGCCGAAGAAAGCGGAGTTCCGAGATTGATAATCGGGTTTATAAACTTGATTTTTATTTTTTCGGCAGGCTTCTCTTCGCCGTCGTTTTCATCTGCCGATGAATTTGCATATGAAAGTGTCGATTTCGGCAAATCATAAGCTGCAAAAGCTCCCATCGGCAGTATCGACATGATCATAAGCACTGCCAAAACCAATGAAATAAGTTTCTTTTCCATTTGTTTTCCTCCTTAATGTAAATTGTTTATATCCTCCGTTTTCTCCTTATCAAGCTCGATGTTCGGCTTCTCCTCTATCTTCCATGCAAGAGAATCCGTTTCGTCAAGAGTTTGACGGATCATAATCGGAATTTCCTTGATTGCCCTCACGCACACCTCCCTGCTGCGAATATCTCCGTTTTCTTCGGATTTTTCAATCGACTCCCGGAGAAGATTGTAATAATCCGTATATTCAAAAGCGTTAAATTTAGCCACGCTGACAGCCTTTTTCTTCAGCTCGATCATGCTGTCGTATTTTCCGTAAGCCTCGGCGACCCTCGCCTGTGCGTCATAGGCCATTGCAACGTTTTTGTTATGTGAAAGAATATTGTACGCCGCCTTTGAGATGTCCTGCGCCGTCGTTGAATTTTTGAGAATCTCAATCTGAATTTCCGTATTCTTATCGTACATCTTGTAGGACTGCTCCGAATAGCCGAATGTGTAAAGACAAAGCGCAACGCAGAAATACATGCAAACAAGAGCCTTAACTGCCGAGAAGAAGCAGAATGTGCGCTTCCACGGTTTTTTGATAACAATATCCTTTTTCTTATCGAAACTCATCGCCGTGATGAGAATAAAGAAAATCGCAAGATATTGCAAATCGAAATCCAGCATACAGTGCATAGAAATTGCCGCAATTACAAATTTATATGCAACAGGTGTTCTTTTTGAAATAAGATTTTTTATCACAGACGCAATGAAAAGCACGCCCGGAATTATACCAGTATCAACAAAAATCTGAAGGAAATCATTGTGAATATATCTGACGATATATCGTCCCGTCTGGAACTCAGACTGATAATAATAATATCCGAGATAGCCGAGACCGAAGGGCTTTTTGATTATCACCGGCAAGGCGTCCTTATAGTAAAGCAATCTGCCCAAGAAGCTGCTCTGTGCCAATGATGTTGAAAGGAATCTTGTCGCAACGCCTGTTTTTCCGGATATCAACGCCGCCGCAACGACAATACCGAGAATCACAAGGAACGACGGTATCGCATATTTTCTCGTTTCTTTTTTATAGATGCTTATCGCCGCCACAAATAAAACCGTCAGCACAAATACGGTTCGACTGCCGCTGAGGAAAATTCCTGCGATAAGAGCAATTAGCGTAACAATATTTACTGCACTCAATTTTCTGTTAAGAAGCAGAATTATTATTCCGACAAGCAGGAAAATCGCAAACGCATTCGCATACTGAAATAAGCCCGTCATTCTGCCGCCGTTATAGAAATAGTACCTGAACGTGTACCACGGCTTGAGAGCAAGGGATATAACGGTCATTATCGCCCCGGAATACGGAATGCTGTCAAGAAATCCCGATTTCTTTTCGTCATCATACTGACTGACTATCAGATAAAACGGAACGATAGGCATAAATTTAAGAATTCCGAAAAAGGCCTCATAACTGTCTATCGCCCAAAAGCATGACAATATGTAACCAAGAACTATAACAAGCAGGGTTATCGACGTAAGATTTACCGGCAAAATAAGCTTGTGGTTTTTATAATACTTTGCAATAAGAACCACAGTAAAAATCGCCGAGCACAAGCAACCGAGCCAGTCGAAGTAAAGACCCACCAAAAACGGCGAAATAAGCATAAACCAATCAACAAACGATAATTCGGAAAAGTTGATGTCATTTTTTAATTTCAGATTCAGTTTTTTCTTCATTTGCTGTCCTCTTTTATAACAAAAAAGCACATCAACATCCGCCGAGGGATATTAATGTGCATATTTTTATACATTTTTCTTTTTCCCTTGACCGATTTACATTTTACCACCTATTTTTCTTTTTGTCTATAAAAAAGTCAAATATTAATCAAATCTTAAGATTTCATCATTTTCTTA
>CALBHM010000159.1 GCA_937892835.1 uncultured Ruminococcus sp.
CGGTATGGACAAGAAAGAAATCATAGATATAGCAAGAAAGATAGATACATTTGATATTTCAATAAGACCGTTTGAGGATTGCTGTACGGTATTTACACCGAAGCATCCGAGAACACGGCCTCATCTCAAGCAGGTTGAGGAGGCCGAAGCCGTTCTTGATGTCGAAGCCCTCGTTGAGGAAGCAATCAACAATATAAAATTTATAAGAATCACAGGTGAGTAAATTGGCAGTTTGCGAACTTATCAGCGTAGGTACAGAGATACTTTTGGGCGATATACTTAACACAGATGCTCAATATCTCAGCATAGAGCTTGCAAAACTCGGCATAAGTGTAATTCATCAGAGCACGGTCGGCGATAACAGAGAAAGGCTTCTTGCTCAGCTTGATGAAGCGGCAAAAAGAAGTGACATTATTATTCTTTCCGGCGGTCTCGGCCCTACTCCGGACGATTTGACTAAGGAAGTATGCTGTGAATTTTTCGGTAAGGAAATGTTCCTGCACGAGCCGACGGTTGAAAAGATAAAGAAATATTTCAGCTCTAAAGGTATGAAAATGGCACAGAACAATCTCAAGCAGGCTATGCTGCCTAAGGATTGTGTCATTTTCCCGAACGATAACGGAACAGCTCCCGGCATGGCGATCGAAAAGGACGACGTTCATATTCTCGTCCTGCCCGGCCCACCGAGAGAGCTTAAGCCGATGTTCCAAAATTGTGCTGTCCCCTACCTTATGCGGTTTTCAGATCGCATAATCGTTTCGCATAATATCCGAACCTTCGGAATCGGCGAATCGTCAATGGCGGAAAAGGTCAACGACATGTTTGATGCTCACAATCCTACCGTTGCCCCATATGCCAAGGATGGCGAAGCCCTGCTTAGAGTTACGGCAATGGCCAAGACAAAGGAAGACGCAGAAAAGCTTTGCGAGCCGGTTATCAAAGAAATCAAAAAGAGACTTGACGGTTATGTTTACGGCGTGGATTACAACTGCATTGAAGAAGCAGTGATTGAAATGCTTAAAGAACATCATTTGAAGGTTGCGACAGCCGAATCGTGCACAGGCGGTCTTATTGCAAAACGCATTACGGATGTTCCCGGAGCTTCCGAGGTTTTTGAATGCGGAATTGTTTCATATGCAAATGAAATCAAGCATAAAGTTCTCGGTGTTAGTAACGATGACCTTTACAAATACGGTGCAGTCAGTGAGCCTGTCGCAAAGCAAATGGCTCAGGGTGCATTGAGGGTCAGCGGAGCGGATATTGCGGTTTCCGTAACCGGAATCGCAGGACCGGACAGCGACTCGACAAACAAGCCTGTCGGCCTTATCTATATCGGTCTTGCCGATAAGGAAAATGTTTGGGTCCGGGAAATCAGAACCTCACGCAAAGACAGAAGTTACAACAGATATGTCAGCGCATCAAATGCGCTTAACATGATAAGACTTTATATTGATAATAAACTTTAAGGATGAGCAAAGATGGCTGAAAATAAAAACAAGAAAAAATATAATACAGGCTACGGGGGAAATATTTTTGATTCTTTTCCCGACTTTGATTCTCTTGAATCCATTCCCAAGAAGCCGGTCGAGAAAAAAGCATCGGTAGCGGATGAAGTAGTTAAAACAAAGCCGGAGCCGGGTAAAGCCCCTGCCCCCGAATCTGTTGCCGTGTCAGAGCAGATTCCGCAGAAAAAAGCAAAGAAAAACATCTTTACTGTTCTTTGCGCTATTCTTATTGTTGCGATCGTTTCTTCTTCGGCACTGGCTGTGTTTAACATTGCAACAGGTGCTGCGGGAACTTCAGCTACGGCAGACAACGGCAATTCGGAGAATGTATATACGAAGATGGTTGCAAAATACAACGACGTTGTCTACCCTGCCGGAATTCAGCAGAAGCTGACGAGACTCTATGCTCAAAACAAGGAAACTGTCGGCTGGCTCTATATTCCCGGAACGAGCATTAATACGCCGATCGTTCAGCATAAGGACAACGATTTTTATCTTACAAACAATTTCTACGGCTCATACACGAGATACGGCTGCGTTTATGCCGACTATCAGAACAAGAAGAACACGCTCAGCAAAAATACGGTTATATACGGTCATGACATGAGCTGCGGAACCGCATTCTATGATCTTAACAGATATGACGATATTGAGTGGTACAAAAAGAATCCAATCATCCAGTATTGCACACTTAACGGAAACTACACGTTTTTAATTTACACGGCGTTTCTTACCACCGTTAACTCAAAGGATGACGGAGGGTATATGTTCAATTTCATTGAGCCTAACATGACAGATTCAAATTTTGCCGGCTTCATTGAGCAGGTAAATCAGCGTGCACTTTACACGACAGGCATTGACCTTAAGGCTTCGGATAGGATAATCAATCTTTCAACCTGTAATTATACCTACACGAATTATATCGGCAGAAAGGTTGATACAAGACTCGTTGTCATCGGAAGACTTTTACGCTCGGGCGAAAGTGCCGATGTGAACACTTCAAAGGCAAAAGAAAATCCGAACTACAGAAGGCCTCAGGTTTGGTACGACTACAAGGGAAAAACTAACCCGTATGCCGGATCACGTTCATGGAAGCCGAGCACAAGATAAATAAAAATGAAATTAAGAAAGCAGTGATTTTTTGTCAGACGAAAAAAGAATCGACGAAAATAATGAGCTTATTCCATTAGAAATCGACGAAAATGATGATATCACAGAATATATAACCGACGGCTCGCTTGAAGCGTTAAAAAACCGTTTCGGAACAGCGGAGGAAGATGAAAGCATTCGTAACGAGGATTTCAATCCGCTTGTTTCGGGTGCAAAGGTTGATAAGCATCAAATAGACGACGATCTGCGCAGCTCCCCGAGTTTTAAAAAAGATTCTGCTTTGATCGAAACGCCAAAAGGATTGACAAATGAGTTCGGCTCAGCCGAGAGTATATTTGACAACGATGCAATTTCTTTTAACG
>CALBHM010000160.1 GCA_937892835.1 uncultured Ruminococcus sp.
ATCGGCACAAGAATCAGCATACGTCAGGTTGGCTACGACTACGGCACATGGGCAAGAGCCGCCGAGGTCATTATGGTTGACATTGACAAGGCTGAAATGAAGAAACCGACCATTCACGTTGATATGCCTGTTTGGGCAGATGCAAAGGACTTCCTTGAGGCTATTGTCAGAAACGTTAAAGATGAAAATGCCCCTGTTTTCGGCGGCGACGACTGGCGCAAGCAGTGCGTTGAATGGAAAGATAAATATCCTGTTGTGCTCCCTCGTCATAATGAGGAGAACGGCACAACAGCTAATGTTTATGCATTTATTAAATATCTTGCCGATCAGCTTCCCGAAAATTCGCTTACGGCTGTCAGCAACGGTGCTTGCTGCGTTGCAGGTCATCAGTGCTGGACAATCAAGCACGGCTCACGCTTTATAATCAACAGTGCAATCGCAAGCATGGGCTATGGGTTGCCGGCAGCTGTCGGTCTCTGTGTTTCGGGCAAAAAGCAAAACACGATCTGCCTTGAGGGCGACGGAAGCATAATGATGAATCTTCAGGAGCTTCAGACAATAGTCACAAACAAGCTTCCAATTAAGCTTTTCCTTATTAATAACAGCGGCTACCACAGCATCAGAATAACTCAGAACAATCTGTTTAAGGAGCATACAAAGGTAGGTATCGGCCCGGAGAGCGGAGATCTCTCTTTCCCGAGCTTCAAAAAAATTGCCGAAGCTTTCGGTTTCCCTTATTTCTCTGCAAGCAGCAATGTCGAAATGCAGAATGCAGTTAACAAAACGCTTGCAACCGACAGCTATGCTTTCTGCGAAATTTTCACGGACACAAAGCAGGTTTGGGAACCTAAGAGCAGCACGAAACGTCTCCCCGACGGAACACTTGTCAGCCCACCGCTTGAGGATCTCGCTCCGTTCCTTGACAGAGATGAACTCGCACAAAACATGTACATTCCGCTGATAAAAGAGTGATATTATGAAAAAAGCCGTAATAACAGGCGCAACAGGCTCGGTCGGACGTGCAATAATCGACAAGCTTGTTAGCCAGAATGTTGAAGTCACCGTGCTTTACCACAAAAATTCAAAAAGGGTCGACGATATCCCGGACAACAGGCTTATTAGAAAAATCTGCTGTTCTCTTGACGAAATGAAGAGCTTTGTTCCCGAAGAAAACGATTATGAGGTTTTCTACCACCTTGCATGGGCAGGTACAACGGGCGCAGCAAGAGACGACACCGACTTACAGCTTAAAAATATTGAATACACGCTCGACGCAGTTGAGCTTGCAAAAAAAATGGGTTGTCGGAAATTTATAGGCGCCGGATCGCAGGCAGAATACGGTCTTTGCGACAAACCGCTGACTCCCGAAACGCCGACCTTCCCTTTCACGGGATACGGCATGGCAAAGCTCGCCGCAGGTCAGCTCAGCAGATTGAAATGTCGAAAGCTCGGCATCAATCACGCATGGGTTAGAATTCTTAGCGTTTACGGCAAATACGATCCCGAGAATTCCGTTATAAAATCGGCCGTAAGAAAATTCAGAGCCAACGAGAAATCTGAATTCAGCAAAGGTGAACAGCTATGGGATTTTCTGAGTGCAAAAGATGCTGCGAACGCATTCTATCTTATCGGCTGTGATGATGAGCATAACGAAAAAACTTACTGCCTCGGCAGTGGCAAAGCCGAACCGCTGAGAGAATATATAGAAAGAATACATGAGCTTTGCAAAAGCCGCTCGGAAATTGACTTCGGCGCAATCCCCTATTCTCACAACCAAGTCATGTTTTTGCAAGCCGACATTTCCGAGCTGACAAAAGACACGGGATTTGTTCCCGAAATTGATTTTGAAACAGGAATAAAAGAACTTTTGGATTGAGGGTCTGGATATGAAAAAAATCAGCATTTTAATTCCATGCTACAATGAAGAAGAAAACGTTGTACCTATAAGTGAAGCGGTTATAAACGAATTGGAAAAATCGCTGCCGGAGTACGACTACGAAATTCTATTTATCGACAACGATTCGAAGGACAATACACGTCCGCTCCTTCGTGAAATTTGCAGAAAAAATCCGAAGGTCAAGGCAATTTTTAATGCCAAGAACTTCGGCCAGTTTAATTCTCCCTATTACGGAATGCTGCAAACTACAGGCGACTGCACAATTTGTATGTGCTGTGACTTTCAAGACCCGATCGAGATGATACCGAAGCTTGTTCATGAATGGGAAAACGGCAATAAAATCGTCTGTGCGATTAAGACAACGAGCAAGGAAAATAAAATCATTCGATTTTTACGCACCTGCTACTACAAGCTCATCAAAAAAATGAGCGACGTTGAGCAGATTGAGCATTTCACAGGTTTCGGCCTTTATGACAAATCATTTATTGAAGTCCTCAGGAATCTCAAGGACCCGACTCCGTTTCTCAGAGGGATTGTGGCCGAGCTTGGCTACAGACGAAAAGATATCCCATATGAGCAGGCAAAGCGCAGAGCCGGAAAAACACACAATAATTTTTATACTCTCTATGATGCGGCAATGCTCAGCTTCACCTCGTACACAAAAATCGGTCTCAGACTTGCAACATTTTTCGGCGTAGGCGTAGGTGCAGTGAGCTTTATCGTCGGAATAGTTTATTTGATTCTTAAACTCATTATGTGGGATAATTTCCCGATGGGCATGGCTCCCGTCCTTATCGGAATGTGCTTCCTCGGCAGCGTTCAGCTTTTCTTCATCGGACTTCTCGGCGAATATGTTCTCAACATCAACACAAGGGTTATGAATCGACCGCTTGTTATTGAAG
>CALBHM010000161.1 GCA_937892835.1 uncultured Ruminococcus sp.
TGAATCCTTTGTATTCCGACGGAACAAGGATTGTACCTTCCTTGCCCGCTGCAGATGACTTTGCCTTTATTTTGAATGAGAATACGTCCTCACCGTCCGGAAGATTCAAACAACCGAGAGTTGAATCGGAAACACCTGCAGTCCACTGGACAAGGACGCAGCTGAATTCCGAAGAATCATAGCCCTCAACAGTTGTTGAGCCGTCGTTAAGTGAGTTTGCCAATATCGTTCCCTTTGCCTTAGCGGTATTGAGAGCCGTAAGGCCGATAAGGTTCGGAATTTCGAATACATCGGAATTGAACACTACCGGGAAACGGAAGGCTGTCATATTGTAATTAGTCTTGAGCGAAACCGTAACCGTAACGTCGTCGCCGGGAGCGTACTCGTCCTTATCGGTTTTGACTGTCACTGTCATGCTTTCGTCGCCGTTAGCCGTGCCCTCAGCAGAGGCACAGACTCCCAAAACAGCTACTGCAAGAACTACAGACAATATGACGGAAAGAATTTTCTTCGTTATTTTCACTTGGAAAACCCTCCTTCATTTTTTCGGGATAAAGAGCTGACCTCTCCCGTATTCTTTCAATCGGCTGTTCATAACGAATTAACCGAATGATCTATAACCACAGCGAATGCTGCAATTAACATTTAAAAATATTTTACATCTCCGTTTTCCCTCACATTAATGAGGGAAAACGGAAAATTTAATTAAATCAAACTGTAATTGTACGATTTACGAAGTCAACGTCTGCAAGACCGGCTGCAACTGTACAAATGTTTGAAACGTCACTTGTATCAACAGTACCGTCATTGTTAAGATCTGCTGCAAGTTCGATACATGATGACTCAAAGTCTGTAAGACCACTACTTACGGAGAGAACAACACCAGCATCGTTTGTATCTGCGCAAGCACCGTCACAGTTAACGTCACCTGTAACAGCAACAATATAAGTTTCGATTATATCGCCGCTATTGTTCTTGACATAGATCTTAGCGCCTGTTGAGAACTCGCCCTGCTCATTTTCTTCAAGCTCAACTTTGCAATTCTCAAGATTTGCAAAGTAATACTCTACGTCATTTTCACCGTAACCGGAAACGCCTACAAGCACATTACCGTCAACAGTCTCTATTGCTTCAACATCGCTGATGAGCTCAAACTTCGGCTCTGTCGGAGTGTCTCCGCCTGCCTCGATGAGTCTCTTCTGATACTCAAGGAGCATCTCATAAGCTGTGTTAACCTTTGTCTGTCTGAGATCCGATGAAGCATCATTGTTAACAGATGTTGCAAAGTTAAGTGCTGTCTGATATGCTGCCCATGAATCAGCTGTGTAGTTAGCTGAGTTGTAGCCCTTTGCCTGAGCATTTGCAAGCTCATAAGCAAGGTGAGTCTTCAATGCGTCCTTCTTAAGAAGGCGGCTGCCGTAAAGGCTGAGACGATGGTTTCTGTAAGTAACAGTAAGTGAATCGGCCGGATATGTCTTGCCCTCTGCATCGGGGATTTCCGCTCTGTCGATCATTCTGTTAGCTTCCTTAACCTCTGTACGATAGTTGTAATATGTGTACGGCTCGTAATCCGCAACACCGAAGAAGCTGTAATCAGCATCTGTATATGACTTACCCTCGTTTGACGGAGCATAAGAATTCATGATTGCCTTTGTGGAATCAAGTCCGCCTGCCATCTCGTTAGCGTCGAGAGTCTCAACAGCTGCCTTAAGAGCTGTGTAAGCTGACTGGTACTTCTTAGCCTTTGTGTTTCTGAAAGCACCCTGAACAAACGGTGAGTAAACTGCGTCAACAGCTTCCTTCATTGCTGTCTCCCAATCTGACCAGCCTGCGCTGTAGTTGGAAGCCTGACGGTGTCTGCTAATTTCAGATGAAAGAAGTGACTCAAGGCCAAACTCCTCATAGCAGAATACCTTAACCGCTGTTGTAGCCTTTGTTGAACCGAACTGAGCACCGATATTGTATGTATACTGCTTGGATGTCATTGTACCAACCTTACAGATTGCTGTCCAAGCGGCATCCTTCTCTTCCTGAGTAAGAGCATCATATGCAGCAGTTGTTTCAAAGATGTATGACTTAGCGATACCGTTCTGGTCGCCTGTCTTGCCGAGAATATCAAATTTCTCGTCCTTAACAGCAAGATAAGTGGCGTTGATCGGTGCAGTTGATGTTGCAACAACCGATGCGTTCTTAACTTCGTTTGCTGTTGTGTTTTCAAATGTGTACTGAGCTCTGTAAAGGTCTCTCATACTGCTTGCATAGATATAAGACGGACCACCTGTGATATAGTAGTTACCCGACTTATAGCTAACCTGCTTGCCGCTGTCGTCATCAGCAGCTGCTGAGATGAAGCTGTAAACATACTCAGTGATAGGTGTGCTTGTGAGGCTTGAACCGTCCTCAGTCAATACATCATAAGTAATTGCAACGATGAACGGGTTAGAACCCGAATATGTGCTTGTTGCAGCAACACTGATGTTTGCCTCTTCACCACCGGCAACCTTTGTCTTATCCGATGTAAGCTTAAGAACAGAGCTGTTTGATGTAATGCTCTTGATATCATATGTGTAAAGCTGATCCTGCTCGAATCCGCCGTTGGCCTTTGTATAGCCTGTATTGATACCTGAAGAGTTGTTACGAAGCTTGATTGTGAAGCTCGGAGAACCTGTCTTGTCATAGATAAATGTATCACAAGTAACGGTCGGGAACTTGAATTCCTGAGCTGTTGTAAGTTCAAGAATCGAGCAAACAATCGGAAGAGCACCCTTAACAAGGTTTGCTCTGTAGTTGTAAAGGTCTGAGAAAATTGCATTAACCGTGCTTGCAAGAGCAGCGTTGGTTACAAGTGCATCGAAAGTTGTAGCTGAAGCATTGAAAGCACCCGGGAAGATGATGTTAACAATTCTTGTAACTATATCGAGGACTGCAGCCTTCGGAGTCTTGTTAAGATCAGAAGCTGACGGGAAAGCAGAAATCTCAAACATATCAAGAACGCCCTTGAGGTCAAGATTTGCGATCTTCTTGATAAGGTTATCAATTACAAATGTCTTGACATCCTTGTTTGCAGATGTCGGAAGCCAGTTGAGACCGAACAAGCCGTCAACGATCTTGTTGAGTGTTGTCCAGCCGCTGTCACTTGTGCTGAGTGAAAGACCATTGAGAAGTCCGCCGTAATTTTCGATACCGTACTGAGCAGCAATCTTAAGCTGCTGATCAACACCGTTCATATCGGAAACATATGAGAGACCCATATCAATAGCTGAGTTTACGCTATAGATAGCGTAGTTAACACCCATAACGATGATTGTGTCAATGTTATGTGCATAGCCGGAGAAGTCAAGCTCAGGAGCAGATGTTGCAAGGAGCTGAGTCATTCCGTAGTAAGCAAAGTCAACAATTGTTGTTACGTCATCGGGAATGTACATACCCGTAACGGAACCGTTAATGATTGCACGGAGAGCATAAACGATAAGCTCTTCATTTGACATCTTGTTAACTTCCTCAGGTGAAGCAACCTTAATGTAGGATGCGAAGAAATCGTCACCTGTGTTAACAAGAACTGCCTTTGCAAGACCAACAAGGTTATCCATAAGAACGGAGTTGTCGCCTGTCTTCCAAGTGTAAACGCCGGACTTAAGAACAGTGTTTACAGCCGAGCCGAGGATGTTGTTGAGCTGAGAAACAAATGAACCGCTGCCGAAAGTAAATCCGCTATATGTATAGTCGATGTTGAGATACTTTGCATAGCCGTTAAGGTTATCTCTGTTTGCTTCAACCTTGTTGCCGTTAGCATCCTTAACATAGGAGCCGTCTGCATTCTTCTGGAACTCTACACCGCAAGCCTTCTTAATCTCATCCTTAATGCTGCCGTTAAGAGCATCGAGAACAAGTGAAGAATTGAATACCTTCTTGAGAGCGGTATCAATGAATGTGTAGGTTGTTCCGGAACTGATGTTCGTAGAACCGTTGAGCTCAGGAAGATACTGAGCGATAAGCTCGTCAATAAGCTTCTGAGCCATTGAGTCGACAGACTCCGTTACAGTCTTCGGAACTGTCGGCTTAACCTTATTGCCGGCAGAATCCTTAGTCGTGTAAACTACCTCATAGAGCATCTTCTTGAGAAGCTGGTTAACATCAGTATAGTCGCTGAGGTCAACAACTGAGGGAAGAATCGTGCCGAGGTTGATTGTCTGGTCAATGTAGCTAACGAAAATGCCCTTGTTGTCATAAAGGAACTGGAGAACAGCATAGAGAACGTTGATATCTCCGCTCGATCTTCTGACCGTAGCAAAAGCGTTAGCATTGAGGTTGGCAAGATCGCCAAGCATTCCTTTGAATGTTTCAAAGGTTCGGCCGGTTACGAAGTTGTAAACCGACTCCATCGTTTTGTCAACTGATGTAAGATCAAGTTCGCCGATACCGTAAAGATCAGACTTTTCGAGTTTGATCTGCTCCTTACCGAGCATACGGTCAAGCTCATCAACAGCTGCCGATGCATACTGATCTGTTGTAAGAACAGGCTTATCGAGCTTATTGTACTGACTCTTAATAGCGTCACCCTTATAAGCGGAATAAGCACTTGCACCGATAACGAGTGTTGAAAGAACCATGATCATTGCAAGAATGACACTGAGGAATCTTTTTGCATTACTCATTTTTGGATTGCACCTCCATAAAATTTATATGCCTTGAGCATACATACCGCACTGTTTTTTTATCCAGTCCGTGCCGACTGACGCGACATCATTACGTCTTTGCCTCATCTTTCGATCCAAACCCTTTGCCGTCAAAGCCTTCCCGCATCGGCAGCTCAGTCATCGAACGTCAGAGTGGCAGCAACGTCATTACGACGCATTCTTGAACCAGGTGGGTCGTAATGAGGTTTTCATGCGCAAGACGCAATTCACCCAATGACACCACTTTTATGGTTAGTTTAACTATAACGCATAAAACGTCAAAAGTCAATATTTTTTTAGTCGTATTATTGATTTTGTACATTTTACACATAAGTAATAATAGAATTTTGTATCATTCTCTTTATGAATTATATGCAAATTAAAAAAGTAGCAGAGCATACATTATATAATATAACATATACCCTGCCATTTCGACATTTTCTTATTATTTTGTACCCGAATAGTTCGGTGCTTCCTTTGTGATAAATACGTCGTGAGGATGGCTTTCGATAAGACCGGCATTCGTTATTCTGACGAACCTTGTCTTTGTCTTAAGCTCCTCAATATTATGACAGCCGCAATAGCCCATACCTGAGCGTAAACCGCCGAGCATCTGGAAGATTGTATCTCCAAGGGGTCCCTTGTAAGGAACACGGCCTTCAACTCCCTCGGGAACAAGCTTTTTGTTGTCCTCCTGGAAATATCTGTCCTTGCTGCCGTTTGCCATAGCTGCGAGACTACCCATTCCACGGTAAACCTTAAAGCTTCTGCCCTGGAAGATTTCTGTTGCGCCCGGGCTTTCCTTACAACCTGCAACAAGTGAACCGACCATGATTGCGCTTGCGCCTGCGGCAATAGCTTTAACAATTTCACCCGAATACTTAATACCGCCGTCTGCAATTACCGGAATACCGTGTTTTGCTGCTGCGTTTGCAGAATCAAAAATTGCCGTAATCTGCGGAACGCCGATACCCGCAACAACTCGGGTTGTACAAATCGAACCCGGGCCGATACCGACCTTAACCACATCTGCACCGGCTGCGATAAGAGCCTCGGTTGCCTCTGCCGTTGCGACATTTCCTGCACAAAGTGTTATGTTCGGGAAAGCAGTCTTAACTTTCTCAACCGCTTTAAGAATATTCTTGCTGTGGCCATGAGCCGAATCGAGAACAAACATATCCGCTCCCGCTTTTGCAAGCATACCTGCTCTGTCAAGAACATCGGCAGTTGCGCCGATAGCTGCGCCGCAGAGAAGTCTGCCGCCGTTATCACGAGCCGAGTTCGGATACTGTACACTCTTTTCAATATCCTTTATTGTAATGAGTCCCTTGAGATATCCTTCGTCGTCGACAAGCGGAAGCTTTTCGATTCTGTGCTTCATAAGGATCTGCTTCGCCTGCTCAAGCGTAGTGCCTACAGGAGCTGTAACAAGGTGATCCTTTGTCATTACTTCACTGATTTTGATATTGAAATCCGTCATGAAGCGCATGTCACGGTTTGTGAGGATTCCGACAAGCTTTCCGCTTTCGTCACAAATAGGAACACCGGAAATTTTGTACTTTTTGCAGAGGTTTTCTGCGTCATACGCATAGTGATCCGGAGTAAGACTGAAAGGCTGAGCAATAACGCCGTTCTCAGAACGCTTTACCTTGTCAACCTCCTGAGCCTGAAGCTCCATCGGCATATTCTTATGAATAACACCGATACCGCCCTCACGAGCGATTGCGATTGCCATTGGTGCTTCCGTAACGGTATCCATCGCCGCTGTCAAAATAGGTGTGTTAAGAACAATTGTGTCTGAAAGCTTAGTTGAGATATCGATATCCTTAGGAAGAATATCCGATTCAGCAGGAATAAGCAGCACATCGTCAAACGTTAAACCTTCTTTTCCGAATTTTTCATCAAAAGTCATTTTACAACCTCCACTCAGAATATAAATTGTCTTATTCTATCGCAAAATCAAAAATAAATCAAGCCTTTTTTGAAATTATTTTTTTCTAGTTTTTGAAATTATTTTTTTCTAGTTTATCAACAGTAGAAACTGGGGTTGTCGAATTAAGATGCAGAAAGTGTTTTCTTCACCCCGAAGCTGTATTCGTATACTGCGAGAGGGGGAAAAGCACTTAGAAGAACAAAAAGAAAAAGCCATAATCCACAATCCGTCTTTTTAAACCGTAATGTGAATTATAGCTTTGATTATTCTGTTCTTCGGTCTGCGCCTAAGGCGGCAGTCCCTATTTTACTGGAACATGATGAGCAAGAATCCTGCCGCAACAGCTGAACCGATAACACCGGCAACATTCGGACCCATAGCATGCATGAGAAGGAAGTTGGTCGGGTTGTACTTTCTGCCCTCATTCTGAGCAACACGGGCAGCCATGGGAACGGCCGAAACGCCCGCAGCACCAATGAGCGGATTGATTTTACCGCCCGTAACGAGATAGAGAAGCTTTCCGAGGAGAACACCGCCGACTGTTGAGAAACAGAAAGCGATAAGTCCGAGAGCAACAATCTTAAGCGTCTGAACCTGAAGGAAGCTCTGGCCGTTTGCCGTTGCACCGACCGTTACACCGAGAAGGATAACAATGATATTGTTAAGTGCATTCTGAGCAACGTCAGAAAGTCTGTCAACAACACCGCACTCACGGAAGAGATTACCGAGCATGAACATACCGAGAAGCGGAGCAACCGACGGAAGAATAAGTGCAACAAGAACAAGAACGATTACCGGGAAGATGATCTTCTCTGTCTTTGTAACCTTTCTGAGCTGGGTCATCTTGACCTCACGCTCTTTCTTCGTGGTGAGAGCCTTCATGATAGGAGGCTGAATAAGCGGAATAAGTGCCATATATGAGTACGCCGCAAGTGCAATGGGTGCAAGAAGATGCGACGCCAGCTTTGACGTAAGGTAAATTGCCGTCGGGCCGTCCGCACCGCCGATGATAGCGATTGAAGCAGCCTCCTGCGGATTGAATCCGAGCGCGATGGCTATAAGGAAAGCAACATAAATACCGAGCTGTGCCGCTGCACCGAGAAGCAAGCTGACAGGATTGGAAAGAAGAGGTCCGAAGTCAGTCATTGCACCGACGCCCATGAAGATAAGACACGGGAATATGTTTGATTTAACGCCGGCGTAAATAATTCGCAGAACGCCGGAATCGTACCAATGCTCACCCTGACCGGCAAGCGAGCCGTCACCGCCGAATATCTGACCGGCCGTGAGGTCATCCATAAGGCCTGCACCGGGAAGGTTTGCAAGAAGAATACCGAATGCGATGGGAACCAAGAGAAGAGGTTCAAATCTGAATTTGGGATGAATGGCAAGGAAAAGGAACACGAACGAAACGAGGATCATTACAAGATTCTGCCACTCGAGAGTTGCAAATCCGGACGATTCCCACAAGCCTTTCAAAACATTTAAAATTAAGTCCATTCTGAATACCGTCCTTTATTATAAAACTGCAAGAATCTGATCCGTATCAACCGTTGATCCTTTTGAAACGAGGAGCTGCTTGATTGTGCCGTCGCAAGGAGCAACGATCTCGTTCTCCATTTTCATTGCTTCAAGAATGAGAACAACATCGCCTGCCTTAACCGCCTGGCCCTCGGCAACGTTCAACTTAAGAATTGTGCCGGGCATCGGAGATGTGATCTGAGTTCCGCTGACTGCCGTGCCGACTACAGCGGCCGGCGCACCGGGAGCTGTACTTGCCGCAGGAGCAGGTGCTGCAACCGGAGCCACAGGAGCAACGGGAGCAACCGGAGCGGCATTGCTTACGGAGGTGATAACAGCTTCGCTTTCGTTAACCTCTACATCATACTTTTTTCCGTTTAACGTAACAACATATTTCATTTACTTGTCCTCCGATAATTTAATTGATTTGAACGCAAGCCTGTCGAGGCTTATTCCGCTCTGGTGACTTACTATTGCCATGATGACAGCCGCTGTGGGCTCGTCAACACCTACAAGCTCAACACCCGGCTGAGCAGGCTGTGCTGCAGGAGCTGCCGGTGCGGCAGGTGTCGGGGCAGCAGGAGCTTTTGCAGCTTTGCTTGTTTTATCGAAAATTGCGGCGATAGCCTTGATAAACAAAGCAATAATCGCAAGAATTACAAGAACAGTAATAAAACCGACAACCGCAACGAGTGCCGCCTTGCCAAAATCCATGGCATCATTTGAGCCGTAGATCTGGGCGAAAACGCCAAGAAGCTTAGGAGTCATATTCATATTCGTTTTCCTCCTCAATCAATTTTTTCAATGGTATATTTAAAGGTGTTCTTCGCTCTTTCGTCACGCTTGTCGAAGAACGCTTCGGCCTGAGTGGGGAATGCGATATATGAGAGAACATCCTCTTCGCTGTGTGCCTTTGCGCCGATCTCGGCCTTTGCAGCCTCATAACCGTCGCCGAGAGTATCGGCATATCTGCCCTTTATCGGCTTCTCGTCGCCGAGAACCTTCTTGATAAGTGCCGGGTCAATCTTTCCGGGAGCCTTGCCGTACTCACCTCTTACATAAGCACGGATTTCCTTGGAAACATTCTTGTATCTCTCGCCGGCAAGAACATTCGACGTTGCCTGAACACCGACCATCTGGCTCATCGGAGTAACAAGCGGCGGATAACCGAGGTCTTTTCTTACTCTCGGGGTTTCTTCGAGAACCTCTTCAAACTTATCCATCTTCTTCTGAGCGGTAAGCTGAGCAACAAGGTTTGAGAGCATTCCGCCCGGAACCTGATATGTCAGAGCGTCCGTATCCGTTGAAAGAACAACAGGATTAAGAAGTCCGCTCTTGAGGGCATCGGCCTTAACCGGCTTGAAGAAATCGTTGATCTCCTTGAGTACACCCGTATCAAGGCCTGTCTTGTAGCCGTCCTGAGTGAGGATATAGTTAAGAGTTTCGGTTGCAGGCTGGCTTGTGCCGCCTGAGAAGCTTGAAATTGCCGTGTCAATAACATCAACACCTGCTTCTGCTGCCTTGAGCAATGTCATCGGGCCGAGGCCTGTTGTGCAGTGCGTGTGAAGAATAATCGGGAGTTTAACATTCTCCTTGAGTGCAGTTACAAGCTCATATGCTTCCTTCGGGCTGATGATACCCGCCATGTCCTTGATACAGATGGACTGAACGCCCATGCTTTCCATATCTTTTGCCAGCTTAATGTATGCCTTTGTGTTGTGCACCGGACTGAGCGTGTAGCAAATTGTACCCGAAGCGTGTGCGCCGGACTTAATGGTCTGGTCAACAGCAACCTCAAGGTTTCTAACATCGTTGAGTGCATCGAAAATTCTGATGATGTCGATACCGTTCTCAACGCTCTTTGCGACGAATCTTCTTACCACGTCGTTCGGATAATGCTTGTAACCGAGAAGATTCTGACCTCTGAGAAGCATCTGAAGCTTCGTATTCGGGCAGGCCTTGCGAATCTTTCTGAGTCTCTCCCACGGATCCTCGTTAAGGTAACGCAGACATGAATCAAATGTTGCGCCGCCCCAACACTCCAGCGAGTAATAACCCGCTTTGTCCATCGTTGAAAGAATAGGCTCAAAGGTTTCAAAAGGCATTCTCGTTGCAATCA
Source organism: uncultured Ruminococcus sp. (assembly GCA_937892835.1). Taxonomy (GTDB): domain Bacteria; phylum Bacillota; class Clostridia; order Oscillospirales; family Acutalibacteraceae; genus CAG-488. Next base: position 10,250 of record CALBHM010000161.1, read on the forward strand.
GCGACTGCTGAGCGTCACGGAGAACTGTTTCTGTAAATTTGATCTTTTTCATAGCTTTGCCTTCCAATTCAATATTATATATGTTTATTATTCGCCAATATTAGAATTTAATCTTTGACGAAATATATTCACTGATTTCATCAATCGGCATACGAACCTGCTCCATCGTATCTCTGTCACGAACCGTTACGCAGTTATCTTCAAGAGAATCAAAGTCAAACGTAATGCAGAACGGCGTTCCGATCTCGTCCTCACGGCGATATCTCTTGCCGATTGAGCCTGTCTCGTCGAAGTCAACCATGAAGTCCTTCTGAAGTTTCTCATAAACCTTGAGAGCATCTGCGGAAAGCTTCTTTGAGAGCGGAAGAACAGCTGCCTTGTACGGAGCAATTACCGGGTTGAGGTGGAGAACAACTCTTGTATCGTTCTTCTCGGCGTCAATAACTTCCTCATCATATGCCTCGCAGAGAAGTGCAAGAACCGTTCTGTCAAGTCCGTATGTTGACTCTATAATAAAAGGTATATATCTTTCGTTTGTCTCCGGATCGAGGTATTCAAGCTTCTGACCGCTGTATTCCTGATGTCTTGTAAGGTCGAAGTTCGTTCTGTTATGCGTACCGTTGATCTCGCCCCAGCCAAACGGGAAGAGGAATTCGATATCGCATGCCGCCTTTGCATAATGAGCAAGCTTCTCATGGTCATGGAAGCGGAGATGCTCCTCGGCAATGCCGAGATCCATGTAATACTGATGACCGTAATTCTTGAAGTACTCGTAGAGGTCTGCGTCCGTTCCTTCCTTGCAGAAGGTCTGGAATTCCATCTGCTCGAACTCAATCGTTCTGAATGTGAAGTTACCCGGAGTGATCTCATTTCTGAAAGCCTTGCCGATCTGGCCGATGCTGAACGGGAGCTTGGCTCTCATGCTGCGCTGTACGTTGAGATAGTTAACATACTCACCCTGCGCATTTTCGGGGCGAAGATAAATAACGCTCTTTGCGTCGTTTGTAACTCCCCTGTATGTCTGGAACATAAGATTGAATTCTCTGATGTCCGTAAAATTGTGCTTGCCGCAATTCGGACACGGAATTGAATGTGCCTTGATATAATCGAACATTTCCTCCTTCGTCATGCCGTCTGCATGAGCGTTGGGGTCGAAGTTGTCAATAAGCTGATCGGCTCTGTGACGCATTTTACATTCCTTGCAGTCAAGAAGCGGGTCGGAGAAACTGGCAACATGTCCGCTTGCCTCCCAAACTCTCGGGTGCATAAGAATATCCGCATCAACCTCATAGCTGTTCTTTCTCTCCTGGATGAAACGCTTTCTCCAGGTGTCCTTAACGTTGTTTTTAAGTCTTGCACCGAGCGGGCCGTAATCCCATGTATTAGCAAGACCGCCGTAAATATCGCTGCCGGCAAAAATGAATCCTCTGTTTTTGCAAAGGGCAACAATTTTGTCCATAGTCTTTTCTGTATTAGATAGCATAAAACCAATTCTCCCTCATTGTAAAATCCTATGAAATTATAAGATATTTCGACAAATAAGTCAATAAAAAAAGTATATGAATAATCCGAACCCCTATCTCGAAAATATTGGTTAAATTGACATTTTATTAACAATTTTAGTTTACAATTTGATTTACTCAACTTCTAATTGTAAAATCCGGCATAAGATGGTATAATTTCTAAGGCAAGAATTAATGCGGAGCTGATTATAAATGAATGAAAAAAACACAAAATTTCTTAATTTCGGTTCTTTGAATCAAGATATGGTTTATTCCGTTGACCACACGGTTCGTCCCGGAGAAACAACCGCCTCATCGAAGCTTGAATTCTTTTGCGGCGGCAAGGGATTGAATCAGTCCATAGCCCTTGCAAGAGCAGGCGCAAAGGTTTTCCATGCCGGCTGTGTCGGCAGCGACGGAGAACGACTGCTTGAAAAGCTCAAAGAAAATGATATTGACACAAGCCTTATTAAAAAATGTGACATGCCGAGCGGTCATGCCATCATTCAGGTTGACAAAAACGGACAAAACAGCATTTTGCTTTTCGGCGGGGCAAACAAACAGATTGATGAAGAACAAATTGCAAGAGTACTGTCCGATTTTAAAGCGAGCGACAAGCTTTTTCTGCAGAACGAAATCAACGACGTTGATAAAATCATAGCCGCAGCGAGCGAAAAGAGCATAGAAATCATCCTCAATCCCAGCCCGTTCGGTGACGAGATACTCTCCTACCCTCTTGATAAAATCACATGGTTTGTCGTCAACGAAACGGAAGCAAATGAGCTTACCGGTGAAAGCGATCCCGATAAAATTCTCTCCGTTTTTTCAGAAAAATATCCGTCGGCAAAAATCCTGCTTACGCTCGGTTCAGAGGGTTCAATATGCAAAGCAAACGGTAAAGTTTATCATCAGAAAATATTTAATGTTCCTGTTGCGGACACGACCGCCGCCGGCGACACTTTCCTCGGATTTTTCTTTGCACTCGTTGACACTCACGGCATCGAGAGCACACTGAAATATGCGTCAGCCGCCTCCGCCGTCGCTGTATCACGAAACGGAGCATCTTCCTCGATCCCGAAATTGTATGAAGTTGAAGATTTTTTAAAAAATATCTAACATAAACGTAAAAAACGGCCTCCCCTTGAATCAATCAAGAGGAGGCTTAGTGCTGTTTGCGATTTAATTAAAATACAACCATCAAAAGCATTTTGAATTTTTCCTCGCCGAATACGGCATGCGGATGCTTGGCCGGCATCACGATCGTGTCGCCCTCATGCAGAATATATTCAACGCCGTCGATTGTAATTTTTCCGGTTCCGTCAAGGCATGTAACCATTGCGTCGCCGCCCGATTCGTGTGTGCTGATTTCTTCGCCCTTGTCAAAGGCGAAAAGCGTAACGCTCAATGCGGAATTCTGCGCAAGAGTTTTGCTCACTACCTGACCTGCCTGATATTCAACTTGGTCTTTAAGACTGAGAATCTCAGCCTTATTTATATTTTTATAACCGTTCATAATTCAGTCCTCCTGTTCGGTTATATTATTGCTCATTTAACATCTGAAAATTCTTTTTGTTTGACGAATAAAGCTTTTTGAAAACCTCAAAGTTTTTGTCGTAAACCTTTTTGTCTGCCGTGCTCGGCTTAAATGATTTCTTGACAGGGATATAATCCTTAACGCTGCCGAGGTCTTTGATTATTCCGAGACCGATTCCGATGATAGCCGCCGCACCGACTGCGCCGACATCCTGCGGCTTTTCAACAACTTCGATTGTCCTGCCTGTTATATCGGCAAGAATCTGTGCCGTAACATCGGAGAGTGCACCGCCGCCGACAAAGCGAATTGTCTGCGATGTCTTTATCTTTCTGTCCTGCGCCTCAAGCATCCAGCGAAGGTGATAACAAACGCCCTCGATAACAGCTCTGAGCATATCGGATTTACCCGTATTGATGTTGATATTGAAGAACATTCCTGCGGCATTCGGATCTTCAAACGGGCAGCGATTACCGTGAAGCCATGGGGTGAAAATTACTCCGTTTGCACCCGCCGGAACAGAACCGATGACCTCGGACATATAGTCGTAAAGACTTGTATACGCTTTCTCTGTATGGTCTGTGATTTTTTTCTTTTCAATGAAAATTCCGATTTCGTCAAGACAAAGGTGATCCTTTACCCATTCAAGACATTTGCCTGCCGTTTCCATCTCGGCGAAATAGTTGAAGCTGTTCGGGTCTGCGCCGACGATTGCGGCGATCATTGCCGAAGTGTCAACAAGCTGCTTTTCAACAACCGTGCCTACCCAGCCGGACGTTCCCGAGTAGATGTGGGTATCGCCGACAGAACAGCTGCCTGCACCCACGCCGATAAGCGAAGCGTCGCCGCCGCCGCCAAACACGGGCGTTCCGGGCATAAGTCCAAGCTTTTCCGCCGCCTTTTCCGTAACTCCTCCGACCATGTCGGTAGATTCGATTATGTCGGGCAGATGATTCATGTTTACCTTAAAGATATCGGCAACAGTCTTGCTCCAGCCCTCTTTGCCCTTTCTTGTATCATAAAGGAGAGTGGCAAAGGCCGAATCCTTTGTCATTGTAAATTTATCCGTACAGCGACTGATGAGAAAATCCTTAACATCGAGCCACTTGTAAGCTTTTTTATGGTTCTGCGGCTCGTGATTTTCAACCCACTTATATTTGTAAACAGGGTCTTTAACGCTGCACGAAACCGCACCCGTAACGGCAAGGGATTTGGGAAGCGGAACAATATTTGCTCCGGCAATCTGCAAGCCGTATGCCATGTATTTTTTCAGCTCTTCCTTGGCTCGCTGATCCATATAGCTCATAGGTCTGCGAACGGGATCGCCGTTTTTGTCAACGAGGACGAGAGCCTGCATCTGAGAGCAGAACGAAATTCCGGCAATCTGCTCGGGCTTAATATCGGTCTTTGTGAAAATCTCTTTTGTGGTGGTGCACATTGCGTTCCACCATTCCTCGGCATCCTGCTCGGCTCCGCCGTTTTCGAGAATATAAAGGTTGTATGAGCCGTAAGAATTGACAATCGGCTTGATTTTTTTATCAATCTCAAACAGACAGGTTTTAAGTCCTGTTGTTCCGATGTCGTATGCAATAACGTAAGCACTCATGTTCAACACTCCAGTCAAGTTAAATTTCTGTCTCTATTCTATCATAAATTAAGGCAAAAGTAAAAATATTTTATGAATTTTTACAAAAATTTTTTAGTGACGTATTTAAAAACGGAATAATATGTGTTAAAATACTATCAAAGCAAAGTTTAATGAGTAACTGTCGATGAATGAAACGTATTTTCGGCAGTCCCTAAAGGAGGATTTTTTATGGGAAACAATTTTGCTATCAAAAATTATCTTGATGCCGATAAGGTCACAAAGGAGCTTGACGCTCTTATTAAAAAGCCGATTTACAGCATCAAGCCTGATGCTCTCAAAAAATATGAGAACGAATATTACGCAAAGAAATGCGCAAAATCAAAGGAAATGATTGACATCGCCAAGCAGAGAATACCCGGCGGCGTTCAG
>CALBHM010000162.1 GCA_937892835.1 uncultured Ruminococcus sp.
GGAGCAGGATTCAAAGGTTGCCGGAATCGCTCATGACCTCGGCAAGGCGTGTATTATCGCCGTAAATAAATGGGATGCGGTCGAGAAGGACGGCAAGACCATGGATAGCTACCGTAAAAAGCTGATGAACGATTTCTCGTTTATGTCGTATGCGCCGATTATTTTCATCTCGGCAAAGACGGGTCAGCGACTTGACCGACTCTTTGAGCTTATCAAGTTCGTTGATACTCAGAATGCAATGAGAATTTCAACAGGTAAGCTCAACGATATTCTTGCCGAAGCGACGGCGAGAGTTCAGCCACCGACGGATAAAGGCAGACGACTTAAAATATATTATATTACGCAGGCTTCAACGAGACCACCGACATTTGTTTGTTTCGTCAACCGTAAGGATCTTTTTCATTACAGTTATCAGCGATATATTGATAACCAGATTCGTGAGGTTTTCGGACTTGAAGGAACGCCGACAAAAATGGTAATTCGTGAAAGAGACGAAAAGAAATAATGATTATTTTAGGAATTGACCCCGGCTATGCGATAATCGGCTACGGTGTGCTCGAATACAGCAACAATCATTTCAAGGTTTTAGGCTACGGTGCAATCACGACCAAGGCAGGAACACCGTTCAATAAGCGATTGGAGATTATCTACCGTGAGCTTGATTTGATAATGACCCACTACAAGCCTGACGTTATGGCGATTGAAAAGCTTTTTTATAACACGAACGCAAAAACGGTTATCGACGTTGCACAGGCGAGGGGAGTTATAGTGCTGACAGCACAGCTACATGGACTTGAAATTGCCGAATATACGCCGCTTCAGGTTAAACAGAGCGTTGTCGGCTACGGTAGAGCGGAGAAAAAGCAGGTGCAGGAAATGATGCGAATCATGCTGAAGTTTGACGAAATACCGAAGCCTGACGACACGGCAGACGCACTTGCAATGGCTATTTGCCACGCACACACCAGCGGTTCGCTCGTCGGAAAGCTGAAGAAGTATTATTGATAATATACAACGAAGAATTCGTAGGTGCGACAAAAAAATAATTTATCGAAAGGCGGAAAACGATGATATATTCTCTTACGGGCAAGGTCATTGCCCTTGACCAAAACGGACTTGCCGTTCAGTGTGGCGGAATTGCGTTCTTCTGCTTTTCCACTATGAATACGCTGAAAAACGTTGCGCTCAACACGGAAACGACGGTTTACACATACCTCAATGTCCGTGAGGACGCAATGGAGCTTTTCGGTTTTGCCGACGAAGAAGAGAAA
>CALBHM010000163.1 GCA_937892835.1 uncultured Ruminococcus sp.
ACCCTTGCTTTTAATTAGCGGTATTCTTCTTTTTACCGTGCCGCAGAGCAATCAGACCGTGCAGGTTGTTTGGGTTATGCTTTCATATAATCTATTCTATTCGTTCTCATATACAATCTACAACATGAGCCATAACCTTATGGTTCCGCTTTCGACGAGAAATACGGAGCAGAGAGGTTCACTTTCTGTATTCAATCAGATCTCAACAATCATGATGAGCGGAATTATTGTAGCACTAATTTTCCCGATGCTTGTAATGCCGCAGCTAGGCGTTGATAAGACAAAATGGATTGTTGTAATGAGTGCTCTTTCTGCTATTGCTTTGCCGCTTACTCTTATGGAGTATTATTTCACAAAAGAAAGGGTAACACTTGAAGATATTAACAGACCGCATGAGGAAAAGATGCCGTATAAAAATCTGCTTAAAGCGATTTTTACCGACAAATTTATGGTGCTCATTCTTCTGTATTTTTTGATTTATACAGTCGGAACTCAGTTCAAAAATCTCGGATTGGTATATTTCTGTAATTATGTTCTCGGTACATATAATGACGGAAAAACACAAACACTCATTTCCGTTATCGGCGGTATTCCTATGGGGATCGGCATATTTGCCGTTTTGCCGCTCGCAAAGAAATTCGGCAAAAGAAATCTTACTATGGCGGGTTTTGTACTTTATGCAATAGGCAGTGCCGTATGCTGGATTTGTCCGACCAATATGGTTGTTGTTCTTGTTGGACAGTTTATTAAAAATATCGGCGGACTTCCGTGTTCTTATGTGTTTATGGCTCTTTTTGCCGATGTTCTTGATCATTTGGAATGGAAGCACAACTTCCGCTGTGACGGAATTGCAATGTCGATTTACAATATTATTGCTGTAACAAGCGTGGGTATAGTTACGGGAGCTTTCAATGGTCTTCTTTCAAAGAGCGGATACGTTGCACCTTCAATTATAAACGGAGAAACCGTTGCCGCAGTTCAGAACGCAGCGACAAAAAACGCAATTACATTCTCGTTCGTAGGACTTGAAACTATAACGGCAATTATTCTTATTGTAATTCTTGCTTTTATAAATGTTGAAAAGCATATTGACAAGGAGCAGGAAGAAATTAAGGCAAGAAAAGCAGAGGAAAACTTAAATGAGAGCAATTAACATAAAAACCGAATATTTAAAAAATCCCTTGGGAATCGACATTGATAATCCACGGATCATGTGGAACTGCGAGGGCGGAGTTACTCAGACCGCTTACAGAATCCTTACAGATGAATGGGATAGCGGAAAGGTAAAGTCGAGTTCCATGCATTGCTCGATACCCGTCAGCTTTAAGATTAAACTCTGGGACGAAAATGACAGAGACGGCGAGTGGAGCGAAGAAAACTTCTTCGAATACGGAATCAAAAGTTGGCAGGGGGAGTGGATAACGGGCAATTATACCGTTGACAAAAGTAAACGTTATCCTGTAGACTGCTTTTTGAAAAAGTTTGCTGTAAAAAAAGAGGTTGAAAAAGCAAGACTATATATTTCCGCCTGCGGAATTTATTGTGCAACCCTTAACGGCGAGAGATTTTCAATGCCGCTCGCACCCGGAATCACCGACTATAACAGGAGAATCCAGTACCAAACCTATGACATCACTTCTATGTTAAAGCATATGAATACTCTCGAAATTCAGCTTGCCGACGGTTGGTACAGGGGTTCAACGGGAGCATGGGGACTTACAAACCAATACGGAACGGAAACAAAATTCATTGCGCAGCTTGAAATAATCTATACCGACGGCGAGGTTAAGAAAATCGTTACAGACGGAACATGGAACTGGAGCAATGACGGCGAAATTCGATTTGCCGACAATAAGGACGGAGAAATCGTTGACGCACGAATGAAGCCGAGCTACGGAAAATTTGCAAAGGTTACGAAGAATAACGTTGTTCCCGTAAGCTCAAATAATGTTCCGATTGCGGAGAAAGAAACGTTCGAACCTATTATTTCTGTAACGCCGAGTGGTAAAACACTTTTAGAATTTCCGCAGAATTTGGCAGGTTATATTTCATTTACTTTGAACGCAAAGGCAGGCGAAAAGCTGACGATGCGTTTCGGCGAAATGCTTGATGAAAACGGTGAGCTGACGCTCAAAAATATTCAATGCTCAAGCAAAAAGAAAACGACTCCGTTGCAAAAAATCGAGTACATCTGCAAGGACGGCGAGAATAATTATAAGACAAAGTTTGCAATTTTCGGCTTCAAATACGCAGAGATTGAAACTAATATTGACCTGACAAATGCCGATTTTACGGCGATAGCGGTTTATTCGGATATGGAGGAGACGGGATTCTTTGAAAGCTCTAATGAACTCTTGAATAAATTTGTCGATTCAACAAAATGGTCAACGAAAAGTAACAGTACGGATTTACCGACGGATTGCCCCACGAGAGAACGTCACGGCTGGACAGGGGACGCACAGATATTTTTCACAACTGCGGCATTTCTATTTGATTACGCTGCTTTTTCGAAAAAATATGTTGCGGATATGTATGATTGGCAGAAGAAAAACGGAAAACTTCCGCAAATTGTTCCGCCGGGCGGTGTGGATTTTTATATGTCCGCTATGGACGGATGTGTCGGCTGGGCGGATGCAGGTGTGCTTATACCTTATAGATTTTGGAAGCAATACGGAGATAAACGTATTCTTGAAAAATATTATTCACGAATGAAGAAATATGCCGAATTTATGAAGAGCCATTGCGGTAAGCCGTATCCGACTGCAAAGCACGTTTCAATTCCGCTCAAAAACAGAAAATATCTTAATAATTTCGGACAAGCCTATGGTGAGTGGGCGGAGCCGAAAGACGTTAATCCGCAGACTTGGAAAACCTGCGTTGTTACTCATCCCGAAACAGCAACGGCTTATACAAGCTATATTATGGAGTGTATGGCTGAGATTGCGGATGTTCTCGGCAAGCCAGAAGATGCAGAAGAATACAAAGCATTTTCAAAAGGAAACAAGGAAAGCTATCAGGCACTTATGAGGTCAAAGCAGTATTCGCTTGATACCGACAGACAGGCTCAGCTTGTGCGTGGAATTTACTTTAATCTTCTGGACGAAAATCAAACGGAATATGTGAAAAAGCGTCTTATTCAGGCACTTGAAAATTACGGCTGGCGGCTCGGCACAGGTTTCCTTTCAACACCGCTCATTCTCGATGTGCTTTCGGATATTAACATTGATTATGCCTACAAACTTCTTGAAAATGAAAAAATGCCCGGTTGGCTCTTTATGACAAAGATGGGTGCGACAACAATTTGGGAATCCTGGGAGGGCACCGAGGCCCAGGGAGGTATAGGCTCACTTAACCACTATTCAAAAGGTGCGGTTTGCGAATGGCTTTTCAGAGGAATGTGCGGAATAAATATTGACAGCGAGAATCATTTTGTGATCAGGCCTATGCCCGGCGGACATTTTACATTTGCGAAGGCAAGCTACAAAAGCGTTTTCGGTGAAGTAAAATCCGGTTGGAAAAAAGAAAACGGCGAATACAAAATTGAGGTTGAAATACCGTCAAACTGTACCGCCGATGTGATTTTGCCGAACGGTGAAATTCACAACGTTCATGCAGGAAAATATGAGCTTTAATTTCTTTTTTTAACGTTTAGATTTGCAAGTGCACTTTGGTTGATTGAAAAGAGCAGATTTACTATCATGTCTTCATCAGTCGCATAGTCCGATCGAATCCACTGAATTATTATTCCGGTGCTGCCATTCAGAATATACGAAAAGATGTATTGCTCCAACTCGTGAGGCATATCGATTTGTAAATTCACTATGAATTGAATTATTGATTGCTGCATGAATTTTGAACGGAACTCAGGATCGGCGGAATCAATGAGAAGCGTACGAAATTGTTTATCGTTTGATTTAATATATTTCAAAAACGATAGTATATATTTGTGAGCACCCATATCGTCCTCTTTGCCGATTCGTTCAAGATGCTGTTCGGTCGAGTCTAACAGCTCGTTTTCAATTTCGTTCAGCAGGTCTTTCGGTTCGTTATAATGTGCATAAAATGTTGATCTGTTAAGCTCGGCAACGGAGCAGAGCTCACGAACAGAGATTTTTTCAACAGAGCCTTTATCTTTAAGCAAATCCATAAGCGCATTTTTTAAAAGCATTTTAGACAGTCTTGTTCGCTGATTGTTTTTG
>CALBHM010000164.1 GCA_937892835.1 uncultured Ruminococcus sp.
GCTTTGCCGATAAATACGAAAACGTTGTTCTCTATTCAAAGGAGAACGAGGGCCTTTCCAAGACGAGAAACTTCGCTCTTGCGAGGGCAAACGGAAAGTATATTTTCTTCCTTGATTCCGATGACAGGCTTAGAGCCGACACGATAAAATCGGTGACGGATTTCTTCGACACGGTTTATGATGAGGTTGATCTCGTGACCTACAGGATAATCCAATATTTTAACGGCGTTCCCGTTATCACGCATAACAGGTATCGTACACTTCTGAAAACAGGTGTCTATGATTTGCTCGACCCCGAGAACAGATTCATCACGCAGACGAACGTAAACATTTGCATCAAGAACAGGGGAGAGGACAATCTCTTGTTCGACACAACGCCGAATTTCCGCCACGAGGACGAAAAGTATTGCTGCGATATTCTCAGGGCAAAAATGAAAATCGGTTTTTGCGACAAGGGCGAATATATTTATAACCGTGACAATATGGACAGCATTGTTTCAACAAAGTTTTCTCCCGAGAATATATTCGATACGTCGATGGATTTTTATGAGCAGCTTTTCAATAGCTTCGGCCGCTTTGTTCCGACCTATTATCAGGGCATTGTGTTCAACGATTTTCGATGGAAGCTCAAGGACGGAAAACTTTTGCCCGTTCATCTCGATGGAGAGGACTGGAAAAGGGCGAATATGCGAATCGACCGCCTGCTTGCTAAAATTGAAGAGGACACGATCGTTTTGCACCCGTCCGTGCCCGAGCTTCAGCGTTATTATTGGCTTATGCGCCGCCCGAACAGTCATCCCATTGTGCTTTGCGATGATGATAAAATCAGCATTGTGCTTAACGGCAGGGAGCTTCTCTCGGCGAGAAAAATCAAGCTCAGCGTTGAAAACGGCAGGGCAAAGCTGATGTCTCCGGTGTTCTTCTTCCTGAGAAAAGGTCAGGTTAGGGTTCTTAATAACGGTACGGCCGTTGATTTCAACTTTGAAAAGGACATGAAAAACACGGATGTGGCGGATTTTATGCCGAGCTTCGATTTTGACGAACAGACTGAAAATAACGTCACAGTCATTATTAATTCAAAAGAGTATAAAACTACAAAATAAAAATCGCCGCAGGCTTTGATGAAAATCAGAGCCTGCGGCTTTTGTGATTACAATGAAGGGGTCAGCTGTGCTTTACTGTTTGAACGCTATATAGATGTATGATGATCCTGCACCGTTGAGGTCGCTCGTCACGTTGTCGGTTGTGTTGGTGGCGACCCTGAATCCCGTAGATGTGAGCGAAAGACCAAGCGATGTGAGCGAATCATTAGCCATTGCCATGTAGCTGTAGCAGGTACTTTTTGTGAAATTGACCGTAACGGCCGGCAGACCGGCTGCCATGACGATAACAAGCGACGGCTTGAAGCCGACAGAAATCGTGCGTGATGATGTGCCGTTTCCGATATAGAAGCCGGAGGCAAAGGGGGCGTTCCATTTTTCCTTGTCCTCAGCGGTGACGTGAATCTCCGTGTTTCTGATATGACTGCCGCAAAGAAGCTCTTTGTCGAGGAAGCTTGCATAGTTTTCGTCGGTGCTTGCGGCAGGGCAGAAGTCCGCATTCATTAAGAACCAGCCGTTCATCATAAGCGCATCGGTGTCACGGTCTGATGTGATATCTTCGCAGCCGGATTTTTCAATATTCAGATTTGTTCTGAATGTCAGTGCATCGGCAATTCTCGTGAATATGTCATGGCAAGCCTGGCCGCCTTTAGAGAACGGAACACAAATGCTCAGGTTTGCTTTTATCATCGCCGTGCGGCAGTATTCCTGCTTTTCGAGCACACCGTCATCGTTGGCGACGAATTTGTCTGTTATTTCGATATTCTCAATTCCGACGGCAACAATAGCCTTTTTCAGCGGAACTGCTTTATTTATCGGCGGATATTCAACAAAGAAAGTCAGGTCTTTCATGTCGTCCTGGCTGCCGAGCCATTCAACGATTCTTATCGGGAGCGAAACTATACTGTCCATTATTCAACCTCCACAATTTCTCTTATTATTGCCCAGATATAAATTATCTCGTTTTTGAAATACACCTTTTCACAGCGATCAACGGTGTATTTCTTTCCGTTGGATTCAACATGACAGTTCTCTTTTTCGGGATTGTGATCAGGAGGTCCGATGTAAAGATAATGTCCCTGACTGTTGAAGCCGATAACGGTGTTGACGCCGTTAAGGTACATCTTGTTTTTATATCTCAGCGGTTGAATGAATGCGCCGTAAATCGGACTGCTCCAGCCGTCGTCGGTCTTTAGCGTGACCTCTTGACCGTATTTTTCAAACATTGATTTTAGCGTCATTTCACATCACCTTGATTTGGTTAAAAGCGAAGCTGTCATCCTTGCAAAGCGGAATAATATCCGCTGCTTTCTTGTCGTAAAAGTCCTTTGCACGGTCAAGAAAGTCTTCGACTGTTTTGTTCTCCTGCTCTATACTTACGTCGCCGGCCTTGAAGCTTGTAATGCCTGCTTCACTCTCCATGGAGCTTTTTTTAAGCGCAAGCTTGTAGTATGCAAGCCCCGCGGCGGCGGCAACAACACGAAAATCCTTTCTGTCGGCGTCGGGCTTCAGCTTAGACTCAATCTCTTTGATACAGGAGCGGCATAAAGGAAGAATTTCTTCCTCCTTGTATGCCGAAATGTCCGTAAGCTCGCCGAGATAGTCTTTTACTTCCCAGCAGCTCATTAGCCTATTGTGCCCTGATCCTCGGAGCCTGTTGAAATCTCTGCAGGAGAGAGAGTCTTAACTGCGCCGGGGAGAATTTTTGCAAAGCCTGTGATTGAGGTGATTGCAATCTGTTCAAGCTGGCGGTCAACGAGTTTGCCGTAATCTGTTTCAACGTCGCCGACCTTAACCATTTCAAGTGCACAGCTCTTGTCGAGACCGATCATCATGCCGCTTTTTGTAACATGAGAGGACTTGATAAGATTTGCGCCGAACGGAGTGATGAGCTTGCCTGTGCCGTGGAAGTTGAGGCCTGCGGCTGCGTCTCTGAACTCGGACATCTTGAGAACGGTTGCCGTTACATCCGGTGAAGCGAGAATTGTGTTAAGCTCGTAGGGAGCAAACTTGTTCCAGAAATCAATGAGGTCATCGTATGTATATTCGTCTGCAGCAAGGGAACAAATTTCAGCTTTGTTATTGCCGCCGTCGCCGTTGATGAGAACATTAACGGCATCTGCCATAAGGCTCTGTGCAAGATACGAGCCTATTCTCTTGAGTGCGATTGAAACAACGTCAAGACGCTGGAAACGGAGAACATCATAAGATGTTGTAATCATTCTGCCTCTCTTCTTGAGACGGATTGTTCTGTCGCTTACCGTGAAATCGGCTGTTGCGAGTGTGTCACCTTCGTTGAGAACCTTCATCTCTGCGTTTGCCGATGTCATTTCAAGATTCATTGCACGATAGTCGAGCGAGTCAATGTTTGTTGTTGCGGCGATAATGTCCGGGAGAAAGCTTGCCTCGTCCATGCCGTAGCGAACCGCTCTTGAAACATACTCGGGGAAGAGTACGGCAGCATCGCTTGTCTGGAAGAACTTGCCGACAACAGAACTGTCCGAACCCTGTGGCTTGATGCCGAAACGCTTGAGCTGACGCTGGTATGCGTCGAGACCCTCAAGGTCGGTGCCTCTGTAATTTTCCGAGGGGTCGAGACCCTCCAATACCTGTGTGAAGCTGCGGCCTGTGCCGTACATTCCTTTTTCAAGTCTTAAATTATCAAAACCCATTATAAATCCTCCTTAAAATTTGAATTCGTTGTTTGTGGTTGTGTTCTTTTCTTTCTTTGCTCTCAGCTGGGGCGTGAGAGGAATAATTTCTTCCGCCTTTTTTCTGAAAGCGTCTCTGATTCTGATAAGCTCGTCCGTCTCAATTCCGTAACACATCTTTTTAATGCATTCGCTCGAAAGAGAGGGCACGGAGAGAACAGCGTACTTGGCTGTTTCCTCGGTCAGGGAGCGGCGATAGATAATGCCGTCCTGCGCCTGCTTTTCAAGCTTCTTGATGTATTCGGAAAGCTGCTTGGACTCAGCCTCACAGAGCTTGACGGCACGGCCGTCCTTTATTGTCTTGATACAGTTTTCCATTGTTTCAATCTCCTTTGTGTAGCTTTTTGTCACGCCTGCATTGACCTGAGCCGGAACGGCGACAAACGAA
>CALBHM010000165.1 GCA_937892835.1 uncultured Ruminococcus sp.
AGCCCGCTTCTACAGCTCAGGAAGCTGTACAGGCTCTGTATTTCGGCTACCTCGGTGCTGTTAAGGATCAGAACGGTGCTGCTATGTCCCTCGGACGTACTTCCACATTCCTCGATATCTACTTCGAGAGAGATTTCAAGCTCGGCAGACTTACTGAAGAGCAGGCTCAGGAGCTCATCGACCACTTCATCATGAAGCTCCGTCTTGTAAGATTTGCAAGAACTCCCGAGTACAACTCCCTCTTCTCCGGCGACCCCCAGTGGGTAACAGAGTCCCTCGGCGGTATGGGCATCGACGGCAGACATATGGTTACAAAGAACTGCTTCCGTTACCTCCATACTCTTGAGAACCTCGGCACAGCTCCCGAGCCCAACATGACAGTTCTCTGGTCCACAAGACTTCCCGCACCCTGGAAGGCATACTGCGCAAAGATCTCTATCAATACATCTTCCATTCAGTACGAGAACGATGACCTTATGAGAGTAACTCACGGCGATGACTACGCTATCGCTTGCTGCGTATCTTCTATGAGAGTCGGCAAGGAAATGCAGTTCTTCGGCGCAAGAGCTAACCTCGCTAAGTGCCTCCTCTACGCTATAAACGGCGGTGTTGATGAAAAGACCGGTGTTCAGGTCGGTGCTAAGTATCGTCCTATCGAAGGCGATTACCTCAACTATGACGAAGTTATGGAGAGATACGACGACATGATGACATGGCTCGCAGGTCTCTATGTTGATACACTCAACTGCATCCACTATATGCACGATAAGTACTGCTACGAGAGCCTCCAGATGGCACTCCACGACAGAGAAGTTAAGAGATACTTCGCTACTGGTATCGCCGGTATCTCCGTTGTTGCAGACTCCCTCTCCGCTATCAAGTACGCTAAGGTCAAGACTGTAAGAAACGAGAATGGTATCGTTGTTGATTACGAGATCGAAGGCGACTTCCCCAAGTATGGTAACGATGATGACCGTGTTGATGAGATCGCTGAGGATATCCTCAACAGATTCATGAACAAAATCCGTCAGCAGCAGACTTACAGAGGCGGTATCCCCACAACTTCTATCCTTACCATCACATCCAACGTTGTTTACGGTAAGAAGACAGGTTCCACACCTGATGGACGTAAGCAGGGCGTGCCTCTCGCACCCGGTGCTAACCCCATGCACGGCAGAGATACTCACGGTGCTTCCGCATCTCTCTCCTCTGTATCCAAGCTCCAGTTCTCCAATGCACAGGACGGTATCTCCAACACATTCTCTATCATTCCTGACGCTCTCGGTAAGGATACAGGCGTATTCGTCGGCGACCTCGACATCGACGCTCTTTGCCCTGTTTGCGGCAATATCCCCAACACAAGCGACAACGACAGATAATCAAAATTTATGATCTCTCAGCCGATAGTTTTACAAACAAGTAAAACTATCGGCACAAAAAGAACACAATTATATGCTACTATAGGCGTATAGAAAGTGTACCAATCAAGTATATTTCATCTGTTATGGAAGGAGTTTTTACTATGGCAGCAAGTGCACAGCAGATAAACAACCTCGTTGGTCTTCTTGATGGTTATGCAATCAAGGGCGGCCACCACCTCAACGTTAACGTATTCACAAGAGAGACTCTTCTCGATGCTCAGAAGCACCCCGAGAACTATCCTCAGCTCACTATCCGTGTATCCGGATACGCTGTAAACTTCATCAAGCTCACCAAGGAGCAGCAGGACGACGTTATCTCCAGAACATTCCACGCAGCTCTTTAATCTGAACTTATGAACGGCTTCATTCATTCAACTGAATCGTTCGGAACAGTCGACGGACCCGGTATCAGGTTCGTCGTCTTTTTCCAAGGATGTCCTATGAGATGCCAGTACTGCCACAATCCTGACACATGGGAGTTCCACACCGATACAAACGGTCTCGGCAGAGAGGTTTCTGCGGAAGAGATCCTGAATATGTATGACGGCGTAAAGGAATTTCTCAAGGACGGCGGATTGACCTGCACAGGCGGAGAGCCTATGGCTCAGCTCGGGTTCCTTACCGAACTTTTTGAAAAGGCTAAGGAGCGGGGCATTCACACCTGTCTCGATACTTCGGGTATCACTTTTAATCCCGACAATACCGCCGCTGTTGACAGGCTTATGGACGTTACCGATGTTATTATGCTTGACATCAAGCATATTGATGACGAGGAGCACAAAAAGCTTACGGGTCAGAGCAACAAAAATATCCTTGCTTTTGCAAAATATGCAAGTGCAAAGAAAAAGGAGCTCTGGATACGCCACGTTGTTGTTCCCGGCATCACTCAGAATGATCACTGGCTCCACGAGCTTGGTGTGTTCATTTCGGGGCTTAAATCGGTAAAGGCACTTGATGTTCTTCCTTACCACGATATGGGCAAGGTAAAATACCAGAATCTCGGCATTGATTACGTGCTGAAAGACGTTGAGCCTCTTTCCAAGGCTGACGCTGTTAAGGCGAGAGACGTTATTATGCAGGGCATCAGGGACGGTCTTATGGCTGAACGAAACAAGTAAATCGAACTTTTATACCGCATTCCGAAAGGGGGTGCGGTATTTTTTTATTTTCAGGCAAACCGATGTGTGCTGTGAGCTAACCAATTTTATGTTGTGATATGGTATAATATAGAAAATTCAGCGATGTTTGTATCGCAGCAAAGGAGATTATAAAAATGGACGATAAGTCGGAATCCAAAAATTATGGGTGGGTAGCTTTGTTGGTGATAATTGGGATAATATTGCTTTTGTATTATTTCCTGTACAAAATGCCCGATGCTGATCCCCAAAAACAGCGCAATTTATTTGAGCCGTATTCAGTCTCGATCAATGGGGGGCAAGTTAAGTGGGGTATTCTGGATAATTATATAGAGGTTGACCTTACGTTTAAAAATAATTCGGGCAAGGATAA
>CALBHM010000166.1 GCA_937892835.1 uncultured Ruminococcus sp.
GTAAAGGCTGATCCGATTGCGCACAAGGAGTACCTGCGGTTAACAAAGTTACTCAGCACGATACAGAAGAACGATGCACTGTACGGAGCAAGCATCAACAGGTACTGCGAGCTGTACAGCGAAGTAAACGCTGTCAAAGCGGACGCAGTAACGCAAAGAGCGGTACTGTCAAAGATCGAGATAGCTTTCAACAATCTTTCGGACGAGGAAATAACAAGCGATGAGCTGATGAAGTTTACAAAGCTGATGTCCGGAACGCTTACAAAAATAGCCGACCTCGACAAAATAATAATGCAGAAACGGAAAATGATGAGCGACATCGAAAAGGAAAACGGCTGGACGGTACTTTCCGCTATCAGAGCAATACCGAAGCAGGCGGAAAAGCCCGAAGATGACGCTTTAATGAAGATATTACAGGGAGGCGAAAGTAATGGGGCTGTTTGATAAGATATTCAGACGTGACATTGAAAGCACGGATATAGAAGTAGCTTTCGGGTTAAAGCAGATAAGCAATATAACGAGAGAACAGGTGCTTGAGATCCCTGCGGTTTCAGCGGCTGTTAATTTTATAGCCGGCACAATAGCAAGCCTGCCGATAAGGCTGTATAACAGCAATGATGAGATGCAGACAGCAACGGAGATCACAGAAGATGATCGTCTGTATCTTCTGAATGAGGAGTCAGGCGACACTCTGAACCCGACAGAAATAAAGCGTGCGGTTATCCGTGATATGCTCCTTGACGGTACGGGATATATGCATATAGAGCGAAGTGGAAACGAGGTTTCGGCTCTCCGATATGTCCGTGACAGTGCTGTAAGCGTGGAGAAAAATTCGGACGCTATCTATAAGACGCTCCGCATGCTCGTTGACGGCAGAATGTACAATCCGTGGGATTTCGTCATTCTCAGCCGTAACAGCGTTGACGGAGGAAAGGGAGTAAGCATACTTGCCGAAAACCCCACGCTATTAACTTCAAGCTATATGCTTCTTCAGCTTGAAAAGGCGATGAGCCGCAGAGGTGGCAATAAGAAGGGCTTCCTGCGCACCGAGCAAAGAGTAGACGATAACTCAATGAGAAAAATCCGTGAAGCGAGAAAAAAGCTGTACAGCAACAACGGCGACGGCATGATGATTCTGCAAAATGGGCTTGACTTCAAGGAAAGCAGTTCCACCGCCGTTGAA
This sequence comes from uncultured Ruminococcus sp., assembly GCA_937892835.1. GTDB lineage: Bacteria > Bacillota > Clostridia > Oscillospirales > Acutalibacteraceae > CAG-488. The sequence continues at coordinate 1,184 of CALBHM010000166.1, forward strand.
ATGCAGTTAAATCAGAACAAGGTGACGAACACTGAGCAGATAGCTATGCTGTTTGGCTTATCTCCCGATGTGCTGTCGGGCAGAGCCGATGACAGAACGTATATCAACAGCATAAGGACAGCTGTATTACCCATTGTTTCTGCGTTTGAAATGGCACTCAACAGGGCATTATTGCTTGAAGAAGAGAAGCACAGTAAGTATTTTGTCATAGATACTTCCGAACTTCTGAAAGCGGATATTCTGACACGCTATCAGGCATATCAGATAGGTCTTGCGGCGAACTTCTTACAGCCGGACGAAATACGCTTCAAGGAAAACCTTGCGCCGCTCGGACTTGACTTTATCAAGCTCGGTCTTAACGATGTGCTTTACGATCCTAAGACAAAGCAGATATACACGCCGAATACCGACAGTCACGCTAAAATTGATGATGCGGGCTTGAAAAACGGCGATGAGGGTGGTATAATACAGGCAAGGCAATATTTGCAGAACCCTATAACAGGAAAATTAATGGGGAGCACGAGTGACGGTGCAATTAAATCCGTTACGGTCAACGATGACGGTACAGTGACTACGGTTTATAAAGCACAGGCTAAAACAAAATATGCGCCGTCACCACAGAGAAATCATAGCGGTATAAAAGTGGGAGTAAAAACTTACAGTAAACTATGCGGAGAGTACAATACTATTTATCCGGGTAGCAAAAAAGGAGAAAGTGGATATATAAGTAAAGGCAAGTATCGTTATAAAGCAGAATCAGACGGAGAGGGCGGCATAATTATACGAAAGAAATGGAGGCAGAATTAGTTATGAAAAAAGAAGAACTGCACGGAAAATATCAATCAGAATATCAAAAACGTATCATAGAACGTTTTGTAGATACAATTCCTGAATATATATACCCGCCAAACGATGACGCTTCACGTAAAAATTATGATACATATATGAGTTTTATCTGCCTTCTTGAAGCCCCAGAGCAGTATCAGACGGCAGATAAAGTCATAGATTATTTAGAAAAAAATCCAAAAGCAACAGTCGAAGATACGTGCAAGTATTTTGATGAGATAACTCCGGACGGTTTACCACCCTGCGCTTCTGAATGGGAAGATGACGAGGACGAAGAATGAAACTGAATTATGATTGCGTCCGCAGTGTACTGCTTACTGTTGAGAAAAGCAAGACGATTGACGAGGAGCTTAATTTAATTCCGCTGACTGTTGAAATGATATTTGAACAGCTCCCCAAGTATGAAGATAGCGAAATTCTTTATACGATAGAGAAGCTGAAAGAAGCCGGATATATAAATGCTGCTCTTCATTTTGCGGCGGGACATTTCATAGACGGTGCTGTAAGCAGTATCACATACAGCGGGCATGAGTATCTTGACAATATCCGTGAGCCGGAAGTGTGGAGAAAGGTAAAGGCAATGCTGAAAAATGCGGGTGCTATCACACTCCCGCTTATTTCACAGGCGGCGCAAATGCTTATCGGTAGCCAGCTGACTGTAAATTGAATATGACGACCGCTCTTTAAGAGCGGTTTTGTTATATTCCGTGTGCAATCGATTGCACTTGATCTTAACTTGCACGGCCCAGATATCACGTTAAACAAATGGCTTAACAAAGCCAAATGCTAACTTGCAAAAAAAAATAATTTTACCGTTCCGAAAGGAGCGGTATTTTTATACCCAAAAATGAAAGGAGTGAGAAAAATGAAAATCGAAATCCGTTCCGCTGATTTTATGCACATCAGCGGATATGTAAACGCTGTCGAGCGTGACAGCAAGTGTCTGCCTGCGTCAATGGCACCGGGTATGACAACGCCGTTTGTTGAGCGTATCGTAAGCGGTACGTTTGCGAAAAGTCTTAAGGATCATCCGAAAGTTGAGCTTAGATTTAATCACAGCAAGATCCTTGACACTACGGACGGAACGCTTGAACTGCGTGAGGACAGCATCGGACTACACGCAGAGGCAGATATCACCGACAGAGAGGTGATTGCGGAAGCCAGGGCAGGACATCTGACAGGGTGGAGCTTCGGCTTTTCGGGTGCTCAGGCGCACCTTGAGCCGTGCGATGAGGGAGTACAGCGCAGAATGATAACGGGGCTGACACTGCACGAGGTGTCAATCCTTAATTGCAATCCCGCATATATCGCCACGTCAATAGAAGCAAGGGGCGAAGAAACGACCGTGACGGAACAGCGCAGTGCTGAAAACGATACGGTTGAGGTAACAGGTGAAATCCGGGAATTTATCCCCGATTACAACAAAGAAATAGAAATTTTACAGCTTATGTCGGAGTAAATCCGACGGAAAGGAAACAGTATGAATTTAAAAGCACTCATCGAAAAGAGAAATGCTCTTCTCGCAGATATGAAGACACTCTGTGAGAAGGCTACAGCAGAAACAAGAGCGATGACAGCGGAAGAGCAGACAGACTATGACGCTAAGAAGCCAGAAGTCGAAGCACTGAACAAGACAATCCGCTCAATCGAGGAGCAGAACGCTCTTAACCTGAACTCCGCAAAGCCAGAGAATACAGCCACTGACAAGGAACAGGCGGAAACAAGAGCTTTTGAAAGCTATCTCCGCACAGGTCAGATCATAGAAACAAGAGATGACGTCAATCTGACAAAGAGCGATAACGGTGCGGTTATCCCTGCGACTATCGCAAACAAGATAATCCGCAAGGTTATTGACATCTGCCCTATCTATCAGATGGCGACAAGATACACGCTCGGCGGTACTCTCTCGATCCCTTATTATGACGAGAGCTCACAGGCTATCTCAATGGCGTATGCTACAGAGTTTACGGACCTTGCAAGCACATCGGGTAAGTTCCTCAGCATTGAGCTTAAGGGCTATCTTGCAGGCGCGCTCTCAAAGGTTTCAAGAAGCCTTATCAACAACTCGCAGTTTGATATCGTTTCATACGTTATAAACGAGGTTGCCATTGCGGCGGCAAAGTGGATCGAAAATCAGCTCATCAACGGCACAGCAAGCAAGATAGACGGTCTTGCCGCTGGTGTCACACAGACAGTAACAACCGCATCGGCAACAGCTATCACAGCAGATGAACTGATCGACTTACAGGAGACAATCCCCGACGTATATCAGGATAACGCCTGCTGGATCATGAACAAGGCGACCAGAACCGCTATAAGAAAGCTCAAGGACAGCGAGGGCAGATATATCCTTAATCCCGACGCAACGGCAAAGTGGGGCTATACGCTGTTCGGTAAGCCTGTATACACAACCGACAGCGTATCGGCTATCGCTTCCGAAAAGACGGCTATCTATTACGGCGATATGAGCGGTCTTGCCGTTAAGACTTCCGAGGACGTATCTATCCAGGTGCTTAATGAACAGTTCGCAACGCAGCACGCTGTCGGCGTTATCGCATGGATAGAGATCGACGCAAAAGTCGAGAATGCTGAGAAGATCG
>CALBHM010000167.1 GCA_937892835.1 uncultured Ruminococcus sp.
CAAATATTCGGATGTTGTTTATGTCACCTCAGATAACCCGAGGACAGAGGATCCCGATTTGATAATCAATGATATTGTCAACGGACTTGATAAAAATTCCTATGTCCGCATTACCGACAGAACACAGGCAATAAAAGAGGCTATTGTTGAGGCGAAGCCGGGGGATACGATTCTCATCGCAGGAAAGGGTCATGAAAGATATCAAATTCTCGGAACTGAGAAGATACACTATGATGAGCGTGAAATCGTGAAGCAAATACTTGATAACGGAGCGAATTTTAAAAAATGAAAAAGCTTACTTTAAAAGAAATAGCCGAGCATATCGGCGGAACATTCAACGTTGATGCGGAGTTTACAGAGGTCTGTATTGATTCAAGACTTTGTAAGCCGGGCTGCCTTTATATCGCAATAAAAGGCGAAAACTTTGACGGACATGATTTCACCGCTTCCGCATTCGCAAACGGAGCATCGGCGGCGATTGTTCATCATGACGTTGACGCAGACGGACCGATGCTCATGGTTGAGGACACACACAAGGCTCTCATGATGCTTGCGCATTGGTACAGAACGACGTTTGATATTCCCGTTGTCGGCCTGACAGGCAGCGTAGGCAAAACGACAACCAAGGAAATGACATGGTTTGTGCTCAACGAGAAGTTTAATGCACTTAAAACGGAGGGCAATCTCAACAACAATATCGGTCTGCCGAGAACGCTTCTGAAAATGGACGAGAACACTCAGGCGGCTGTTATTGAGATGGGTATGAGTAACAGGGGAGAAATCTCCGAGCTTTCGCAAATTGCAGAGCCGACTGTTGCGATAATCAGCAATATCGGCGTTTCGCATATGGAGAACCTCGGTTCAAGAGAGAATATCCTCAAGGCGAAGCTTGAAATTCTCGACGGACTGCGTGAAAACTGCCCTATTCTCCTCAACGGTGATGATCCCTATCTTGCAGGTGCGATTATTGAGAATCACCCTGTAATTTACTATGGAATTGACGATAAAACCTGTGATTTCAGAGCAATCAACATTGAACAGCACGATGAAAGCACGGAATTTGATATAGCATATGACGGCAAAACTCAGCATGCAGTCATTCCGACCATCGGCAGACACAATGTTTACAACGCTCTTGCCGCTTTCGGAACAGGCATGCAGCTCGGCGTCACACCGGAGGAGGCCGTCAGAGGTCTCGCAAAGTACACTCCCTCGGGCATGAGACAGCGCATGAAGATTGTCAACGGAATAAAATTCATTGAGGACTGCTACAACGCGGGTCCCGAGTCGATGAAGGCCGCTATTGAGGTTCTCGCGAAGCTGGCGGACAAGAATAAATGCCGTTCGATCGCGGTTCTCGGGGATATGCGCGAGCTTGGCGAATACTCAAAGCAGCTCCACATGGAAATCGGAACGCTCGTCGCGTG
>CALBHM010000168.1 GCA_937892835.1 uncultured Ruminococcus sp.
CTTGCTCATAGGTTAAATCAAGCAATTCGCAAATTTCGCATTCCTCCTTAAAATAAAAAAAGTGCGCAGCCGAAGCCACGCACAAAAATCTGACAGCAGGGGACAGCTTTAACCTCTGATGTAGACCCTTATCAGTCCCACGTCATTGACAATCATCTTGTAACCCGCATCTATATACGGCTGCTCGAGTTCAGCCTCCTTGACCGAGGTTGTTCCTCTGAGATCGAGAACAATATAATCCGTATCCACCTTGTTGTGATAGTATTGCTCATAGATAACCTTACGGTTTGACAGCTTGGGAACAAAGAATGTTGAAGCCGTTACGCTTGCATCTTCCGGGATTTCCTCAATAACTTCGTTAACTCTCTCGTAAGCCGATTTGTTTACACTGTAGTTAAGCGAATAGTTCACAATTCTCGGATACATCAGCGAAAGCGTTATAACTATACTAATCACTGCGGCACAGAGGGTCATGTACACTCCCTTGCGTTTCTTAATTTCATTCAGGTTGATGACCGAAACGTAGAAAAGAAAAGCTGTTATGCCGAACGAATACTGCTTGCCGATGTCGCACTGATAATAATAATCCGAAAGGAGGTTTATCAGCAGCGGACAAATAAGAATGAGCCTTGAGAATTTCTTTGTCATGAAGGGGAGCATAGCCAGCGGAATGAAAAGCTGCAGGAAATATGTCAGCTTTCCGCTGTCAGAGGCCGAGGTTCTGAAAAGCTCGTTAAACACAAGCATCGGGGTTTTGAAAACCGTTTTAATTACTCCCAAAAGACCCTCGTTTTGAAGCTTCAGATTTGCAAATCTGTTAGACATTATGCCCTCGCCGAAATGTGAAATGTAGAACACTGCAAAACCGAAATAGACGAGTGAAAGAGCCATCAGAGCAATGCCTTTTTTGTAGTCCTTTCTGGCAACGAGGATATAAAATGCAAATATGAAAACATATGCAAAGGCTTCTTCCTTAACCATGAGCACAAGAAAAGCGAAAATAAACATCGGGATTTTCCTGTCAGTTTCAAAGAAATAGAACATCCACAAAAGCAGCGGAAGAATGAAGCAATTCTCGTGAAAATCATAAATACAGCCGAAGCAAATCGCAGGATATGAGCAATAAGCTATTGTCAAAAACATCTTTATTGTTGCATTGAGCTTATATTTTTTCATCAAAAGCCAAAGGGGAATTGCTCCGCTCATGAGCAGGAGAACCTGTGCAATTTGCAAGGTAATCGGCGATGGGAAAATATAATAAATAGGAACAAGCAAATAAAGAATAGGGGAGAAGTGAACCGCAAAATGTGAAAGCAAAGTGTCTCTTTCGCACGTCGAAAGAGGCTGAAAGCTCTCCTTAAGATTATAATAAATATTGCAGAAAATGCCAAAATCAAAGTTAGGCGCAGTGTAAATCAATACACGCATAACGACGATTGCACAAATAAACACGGTGAGAATAAGCGACATGCTTATCGCCGTTATCAGCCCGACCTTCGGTTCAATATCAATATCAAGCCCGGCGAGATACGCATATCTTGCGGCAAGAAAAATCAGCACGGCAAATCCGATAATAACGATTTGATTTTGCACCTTCATTGAAGCTTCAATCGCCAAAAGACTTGCCGATGCAAGAACGCATATCGGTACGGTTTTGTCACTGTCAAAGAAATATCTTATTGCGGTCTGAGCTGCAAAAAAGACAAGGAACAGGGCGAGCGCAACGAAGAAATTGATTGATTGAAAAAGCCGGGCATTAATCGAATCTCCCGTTCCGAAAAAGAACAGAACCGCACCCATGAAAAACCACGACGAAAAAAGCTTAGCAAGAAAATCTTTGCCGATCGCCGAAATAATTTTATTTTCTTTAATTTTCATATTTTCCGCATTCCTTTCTGTGCGATTCCCACCTCAAAAACCGCTATAAATCGTGCAAGCCTGCGATCACATGCTCTCGGGAACAGTGATGCGAAGCATTTCAAGAATATTCTTGATTGTGTCCTTGACGCAGACGCAGAGATACAAACGAGCCTGCATGAGTGCTTCATCGTCGCACTGAACACGGCATGCATTATAGAATTTATGGAAAAGAGTTGCAAGATCTACAACATAGCGTGTTATCTTCGCCGGGTCATAGAGCTTTGCCGAGTTGACAATCTCATTTGTGAGTCCGGCAAGATGTCTGATAAGCTCACGCTCCTCGGGAGCTTTGAGTGCCTCAAGCTCTTCCTCGGTGCAGTCACGGGGATCAATGCCCTCAGCCTTAAGCTTTTTGATAATTGAACAAATTCTTGCATGAGCATACTGACAATAATAAACCGGGTTCTGTGAGCTTTGCTCAACCGCAAGGTCGAGGTCAAACTCCATCTGCGAGCCTGGTTCTCTCATGTTGAAGAGGAATCTTACTGCGTCGATCGGAATATCTTCAAGCAGGTCAACGAGCGTAATTGCCTTGCCGGTTCTCTTCGACATTCGGACAACCTCTCCGTCACGGGTAAGACGAACAAGCTGCATGAGGATAACGTTCAGTCTGTCACCGCCAACGCCGATAGCGTCGAGTGCGCCCTGCATTCTTGCAACGTGACCGTGGTGGTCTGCACCCCATACGTCAATCGCCGTGTCAAAATTTCTGACCGAGAGCTTGTTGCGATGATAAGCGATATCGGCCGCAAAATATGTCGGATTTCCGTTTGCACGGATGAGAACGTCGTCCTTAAGCTCAAGCTTGTCGATATTCTCCTGAGAAAGTCCCTGCTTTTTAAGACGCTCGGTCTGAACCTCAATGTTCTTGTACCAGAGTGCGCCGTCCTTTTCGTATGTTAAGCCCTTTTCTTTCATAAGCTCGATTGTGTCGGCAAGCTCGCCGTCATTGTGAAGAACGCTCTCATGGAACCATGTGTCGTATTCGATTCTGTACTTCGTAAGGTTGTCCTTCATTGCCTGAATATTCTTAGGCAATGCGAAATCAACGAGAGCCTTTCTGCGCTCCGCTTCGTCGGCGTTTATATATTTATCTCCGTAAACGTCGGCGAATTCCTGTGCACGAACCTTGATATCCTCACCGTGGTAGCTGTCCTCGGGAAGCTCAACGGCATCCTCGCCCTTGTAAATCTGCTGATATCTGACGTCGAGTGAAAGAGCGAATTTATCAATCTGATTTCCTGCGTCATTGATGTAGAATTCACGGCTGACTTCATAGCCTGCGCAGTCGAGAACAGCGGCAAGACAGTCACCGAGTGCGCCGCCACGGGCATTACCCATATGCATAGGTCCTGTCGGGTTAGCGGAAACAAATTCAACATTTATTCTTTTGCCCTTGCCGTAATCCGAACGGCCGTAATCCTTGCCCTTAGCACGGATATCCTTGAGAATATCGGCATAGTAACGGTCGCTGAGATAGAAATTGATGAAGCCGGGGCCGGCAACCTCAACGCGTTCGAAATATGTGCCGTTAAGGTCGGCTTCGGCAATAATTGCATCGGCAATCTTTCTCGGAGCGTTTCTAAGCTCCCTTGCCCATGCCATTGCCGCATTGGTTGAGAAGTCGCCGTTTGCTCTGTCGGCAGGAATCTCGACATTGAATGCTCCCGACGGAACGGCTGCAAGTGCGCCTTTTTCGGCGGCCTTTGCCGAAGCGTCGGCGATTATTTTTTTCAGGTCATCCTGAACCTTGTTTACTATATATGACATTTATATCATTCCTTTCGGTTTGAGGAATTTTACGTTTTCTCTTATTAAATGACAATGTACTTTTTGCTCAGCCTCCCCTTGGTTGAATCAAGGTAGCAAAGCGGCGCGACGGTAGTGAATGACAGTCCGGTGGACTGTCAGAGCCGGAGAGTGACCGAGCCGCAGCGAGACGGTGTCGCATTAGCGACGGAGGGGATAAAGACAATTTATCCCTTCCACCGCGAGCGGTCCCCCTCCCCTTACAATAAGGGGAGGCTGAGAAGCTTTGCTGTTTCTTATAATTTATTTTCACTCCGCCGTTATGCGAATTCTGTTCTTGCTCAGAAGCGTTCCTTCTGCGTCAAGCTCATAGGAAAATTCAAGCTTTTTAAGCTTTTCGGCCGTGAATTCCGAGGTCACCATCGAGCCTGAAATTCCCATCATGAAGTTACCCACGGGAGTTGAATAGCAGCAGATATTCCGTCTGCCTTTTTCGATTTTCATGACCGTATTGTATGCGCCCTCACGGGTTATCTCAACGCAGCAGCCGCCCGTCACGTTTATGCAGGTTTTACAGCCTTTCATTTCATCAGACGGTTCGTCGTATCTCACGGTGTAGTGACCTGCACTGCCCTCAATGTCGGCATTGGTTATCATCTCGGAACGCTCGGGTTGGCCGTCCGTCAGGTGCATATCGTGAATTGTAATCAGACAGTTCATCTGCTCCACTTCTCCATTGCAAGGGTAAGAAGTCGGTCAATCAGCTCGCTGTAGGGAATTCCCGAAGCGGCGAACATCTTGGGATACATTGAAATTGAAGTAAAGCCCGGGATCGTGTTCGGCTCATTGAGCATAACCTTTCCGTCACTGTGTCTTACAAAGAAATCAACTCTCGCAAGTCCGCTGCAGCCGAGTGCTTTGTATGCACTGCAAGCAGCCGCTCTGACCTCGTCAATCTTCTCCTGCGGCAGTCTTGCCGGGATATGAAGCTCGCTCGACGGATTGACGTACTTGGCTTCATAGTCATAAAAATCATTGCAGGGAACTATTTCGCCGCAGATTGAAGCTATAGGCTCCTCATTGCCGAGAACGGCACACTCAACCTCCATACCGTCAACGCCCTCTTCAAGGACGATCTTGCTGTCCTCATTGAAAGCCTTGTCAATAGCCTTTTTGAGCGAATCGGCGTCAACGGCCTTGGTTACACCGACCGATGAGCCTGCGTTTGCCGGCTTGACGAAAATCGGGAATCCGAGATACTCTTCAGCTTTTTTATTATGCTCTTCGGGAGCTTTGTCATATTCGTATTTGTTGAATCCGAGCCATTTTGCCTGCGGAATACCTGCCGCATCTGCAAGAGTGTTCGTCATTGCTTTATCCATGCAGCAAGCCGAGGAAAGCATATCACAGCCGACAAAAGGAATTCCGGCAACCTGGAGAAAGCCCTGAATTGTTCCGTCCTCACCGTTTTTACCGTGGAGTACGGGAAAAACAACGTCGATATGTATTTTTTTGATTCCGTCTTTGTTAAAAACAAGGATTCCGTGATCCTCACGGTCGGGGGAAACAACAGCCTTTGTAAGAGCCTTTTCATCCTCAAGCCATTTGTCTCCGGGGAGCTTTGCAACGTCGCCGTCATACTTGAACCAGCGGCCGTCCTTGGTGATTCCGATAAGGATAAGATTGTATTTATCCCTCGGAGTGTTCTCAATTACGGAGCGTGCGGAAACGACGGAAACGTCATGTTCGCTCGAAACGCCGCCGAAAAGAATAAGTGCGTTTTTCATTGGAGTCACATCCTAAAATTAATGATATATTAACAGGTATCTTTTGTGTTTTATTGAAAAACGACCGCCGAAAGTTATGAAGAGTTTAAAATAGCGGTTCTCATACCTATACACAATAGTTTATGTTAACATATTAGTCAAATCAAGTCAAGGAAAATCGGGTTCTATTAATATTTCTCCTTACAAATTTGCAAAAAAATAGTGACAAAAACCTATTTATATGATATAATCTTACTTGTTATGTACAG
>CALBHM010000169.1 GCA_937892835.1 uncultured Ruminococcus sp.
TATCACTTGGCTTTATCCCGACCTGCTTAACCTCCACGGCGACCGTGGAAATCTCATGGCATTTGAACGTGTCGGCAAGGCGATGGGTCTTGACGTTAAAATAAATCGCATTGACACTTTCGCTCAGGAAATTGATTTTGAAAATTCCGACATCATTTTCATGAATGCCGGCGAAATCAAAACCGCAGATTCAATCGTAAAGAACATCAAAAAATACGGTGATGCAGTTTATAACTTTGCCGAAAGCGGAAAGCCGATTATCGCAATCGGAACGACAGGTATGGTTCTCATCAAATCTACCAAAAGATGTGACGGCTCGGTTGTCGAGGGTCTCGGACTTCTCGATGCAACGGCTGTTGAACGCAATGAGATTTACGGCGACGATCTTCAATTCTCACTCTGCGAGGACAAGAACTTTGAAATTATGGCCGTTCAGATTCATCTTGTCGATTTCTTCCTCAATGACCCCTCAATCGCACTCGGCAAGCTCATTTACGGCAAGGGCAACAACGACAAGGACCAGACCGAGGGCGCAAAGTATAAGAACGTTATTTTCACCAATGCGCTCGGCCCTGTATTCGTAAAAAATCCGTGGTACACGGAGAAGATCATCAATGAAGCTCTCAAGGCTAAGGGCTGTGAACCGTGTAAGCCGCTTGACGAAAGCTTCTTTGAAATCGAACGCAATTCGTTCAAAACAATAAGACGTTTTATAGATCAGAAAACGGAGTAAAAATATGTTTCCATGTATCGAGATAAGACCCGACGGAATACTTCACAATCTTAAAATAATGAAGCAACGGTGCGCAGAGAACGGCATGTCGCTCTCTGTCGTTACCAAAATGCTGGTCGGCTATGAGCCGCTTGTTCGCTACCTCGTCGAGGAGGGCGAAATCAAGGCGATTTGCGATTCCAGAGTTGAAAACTTTATGGAGTTTGTCGACATCAAGGCCGAAAAATGGCTGATTCGCTCCCCTATGCTTTCGCAGGTAAAAGATGTTGTGAAGTTTACCGACGTCAGCCTCAACAGCGAGCTTGACGTGCTCCGTGCATTGAATGAAGAAGCCGAGAAGCAGAACAAACGTCACAAGGTCATTCTTATGTATGAATGTGGCGATCTTCGTGACGGCTGCTACAAAGATGAGCTTGTCTACCTTGCCGGCGAGGTTCTCAAAATGCCGAATATCGAGCTTTACGGCATAGGAAACAAACCTCAGCTGTGTCAACGAGGTGCTTCCGAGCGAAAAAAATATGGCTCTTTTCGAGAACGCAGTCAACGCAGTTCAAGAGAAATACGGCATAAAGCTTCCGATAGTTTCCGGCGGTGCATCCAGCTCAATTAAAATGCTCTTTGACGGCAGGCTTCCCATGGTTATCAACAACATGAGAATGGGTGAATCAATTTTTCTCGGCAACATTCCCGTTTATGACGTTCCTTTTGAAGGGGCAAGAGAGGACAATTTTATTCTCAAGGCCGAAATTATTGAGCTGAAAGAAAAGCCGGGTATCCCCGAAACACTTCCGCAGAACTGCGATAAATTGATGAAACGTGCAATCGTTGCAGTCGGCAAGCAGGATATATACCTGCCCGGACTTATTTGTGCAGACAAGCGAATGAAAATTGTCGGCGGCAGCAGTGACCACGTTGTTCTTGATGTAACCGACTGCGGCAGTGATTACAAAGTCGGCTCGGTTGTGGACTTCAAAATGACATACAACTGCCTGCTCAATGCAATGACATCAAAATATGTTGAAAAAAATATATTGAAATAGAATCGGGCTGTGGCAAAAATGTCACAGCCCTTTCTCTTTACTTTCTGCTTTTCTTTATTCCGCAGCCGATGAGACCTATTCCGACCGCAGCGCATGCGACCAACACGGTCAACAGTACATTGCCGTTGGTGTATGATGCCCAATCTGCCAAATTTATTTTCATATCAACCGGCTCACCAAAGACGAAGCCGACGAAATAATTTGCAAAGAAAGCATATATTCCGAATATAATCGTGCAGATTCCGCCCTTTATCATACCGTTAAGCCGTAAGCTTACAATAATACCTGTTATCAGCAAAGGACTGAAACAATAAAGTACGGTCAGCTCCGCATTGTGCAAATTAATCGAAGTAAGAATCTGAACCGTTGCGACGAGAATAATTGTCAGCACCATATCGGCAACGAAGCTTATAAATGTTTTATGTGTTGAAAAAAAGCCGCTATTTGAATACTTTTTCAAAATAATCGGTAGGAATATAACAACGTATCCAAGTAAGGTTCCCATAACCGCTGTCGGAACCCATGCAACACTCCTTGTCGCAATTCCACACACGGCAAGCAAGAGCACAACTCCGACCGCCGAAGAGACGAGATAGGCAATCAGCTTCTGATTTTCAAAAAATTTCGTAACCGACGGGAAGAAAAGAAATGCGCACAAAAGGCTCGCCGCAACAATGAACAAGGTTGAAAACGGCATAACGCCGCACAAAGCGCAAATCAGGCAAATAAGAAAGCTTAACAGATATGCCGATGTTGGAATCCAGAACGTAAGTTTTTGGATTCTCTCATATTTTGCTGACTGCTTTTTCATCTGTCGGTATGTTGTGTCGTCCGAAGCTGTAATAAGCTCCTTTTCGCTTATGTTAAGCACACGGCAAATATCTGAAATCATTGTAATATCGGGATAATTAACTCCCCTCTCCCATTTTGAAACAGCCGATTCCGTGACAAAAAGCTGTTCGGCAAATTGCTTTTGAGAAAGACCTGCTTCCTCCCTTTTGGCTCGGATAAATTTTCCGAGCATATTTTTCTCGATCATAAGATCAATCCTTTCGACAATTTAAAGATGACGGCCGAAAATCAAAAACGACGGACGGCGCCTGA
>CALBHM010000170.1 GCA_937892835.1 uncultured Ruminococcus sp.
ACGACCAAAACCGTGATAGATAACGTTAAAAAATATATAGAAAAAATATAAAGAAAAACGCAAGCTCGAAAATTTATCGAACTTGCGTTTTCATCTTTTTAATTTGTTAAAGTCCTGGGTCGATGTGGTCATCGACCCCTACGAAATGTGCCTTTATCGAACTTCTTCGTAGGGTGCGATGCCAACATCGCACCCTGGAAATTTCTGTTCAAATCCCCACCACCGCAAGCGATCCCCCTCCCCTTGCTTCAAGGGGAGGCTTAGATAATTTCTGCTGACTTTAAGATTGAATTATGGAATTCACGTTCTGTTTCAGCCTCCCCTGATTGTTAGGGGAGGTGGCTTCGGCGGTTTGCGCCGAAGTCGGTGGGGTTATTAAAAAGAGAAACAAGCAAAGAAGTCGAAGAAAATTAATTTTCAGATTAAAAATCCGTCTTTTAGTAGGGGCGACCATTGGTCGTCCGCTTTTATTTTCTGCTGAATTTAGAGGACGTGCACGCCCCTACCGGCTCTGTCTATGTTTTCTTCTGACCTTTGGGTCGATGTGGTCATCGACCCCTACGAAATGTGCCTTTATTGAACCACATCGTACCTTGAAATCTGATAAATTTGCTTCAGTCGCAGTTTTTCTTACTCCCATCAAGGAGTATCTTAAATCAGAACACATAGCTCGATTGCTGCGAAACAAAAACCACCGCCGAACAGAGTTTCTGTTATGCGGCGGTGAGTATTAATTGTTTAAACTTAATATTTATCTTTTGGGATACGGCTTTTGCTGAGCGGTTCGGCCGAGAATATAATCTGTTGAGGTTTCGAGAATATCGGCAAGCTCACAAAGCATTTCAAGCTTCATTGTTCTTCTTCCACTTTCATACATCGAATACATTGTTTGACTGATTTCGAAATGCTTAGCCATGTCAAGCTGTGTTAAATGCTTGTCACGCCTAAGTTCTTTTAAAATGTCCGTGTAAACTGCCATAATGCCCTCCGAATATTACAGATGTTGTTATTGACAATTAGAACACATTTTGATATAATAATGTTGAAATATTACATATGTTGTAATATTATATAGCTCGATTGCTGCGAAACAAAACCACCGCCGAACAGATTTTCACTGCTCGGCGGTGGTACCGTTTGTATATTCAGCTTTGGTTTATTAATACATTCCGCCGCCCTGGCTTGCCATTGCTGCGGCTGCAGCTGCGTCGGCCTGCGGATCGGGCTTGTCGGCAACGAGTGACTCGGTTGTGAGTACCATTGCTGCAACGCTCGATGCGTTCTGGATAGCCGAACGTGTAACCTTTGTCGGGTCAAGGATACCGGCCTCGAACATGTCAACGAACTCGCCTGTTGCGAAGTTATAGCCGTAGCCCGTCTTGCCGCTGGAAACGATATCGTTTACGATAACCGAACCCTCAAGGCCTGCGTTTGCGGCAATCTGACGTGCCGGAGCTTCAAGAGCCTTAAGAACGATCTTGATACCTGTCTTTTCGTCAGCGTCCTCTGTTGAATCAAGGAGAGCCTTAACAGCCGGGATAGCGTTAAGAAGTGCAACGCCGCCGCCTGCAACAGTACCCTCTTCAACGGCTGCCTTTGTGGCCGAAAGAGCGTCCTCAATACGGAGCTTCTTATCCTTCATTTCAGTCTCTGTAGCAGCACCGACACGGATAACAGCTACGCCGCCCGAAAGCTTTGCAAGTCTTTCCTGAAGCTTCTCACGGTCGAAATCGGAAGTTGTGTTCTCAAGCTGTGACTTGATCTGAGCAACTCTGCCCTTGATTTCGTCCTTATCGCCTGCGCCGTCAACGATGATGGTGTTCTCCTTAGAAATCTTAACCTGACGAGCCTGACCGAGCTGAGCCATTGTTGCGTCAGCAAGCTCAAGTCCGAGGTCTGATGTGATAACCTCGCCGCCTGTGAGGATAGCGATATCACGAAGCATTTCCTTACGTCTGTCGCCGAAGCCCGGAGCCTTGACAGCAACGCAGGTGAATGTGCCACGGAGCTTGTTAACAAGAATTGTTGAAAGAGCCTCGCCCTCAACATCCTCGGCGATGATAACAAGCTTCTTGCCTCCCTTGAGAACCTGCTCAAGAAGAGGAAGAATTTCCTGAATGTTCGAAATCTTCTTATCTGTGATAAGGATGAGAGCGTCGTCGATAACTGCTTCCATCTTATCTGTATCTGTTACCATGTAAGGCGAAATGTAACCACGGTCGAACTGCATACCTTCAACGATATCGGAATCCGTAACAGCTGTCTTTGACTCCTCAACGGTGATAACGCCGTCTGCAGTAACCTTTTCCATAGCCTCTGCGATAATCTTGCCGATTTCCTCGTCTGCGGCAGAAACCGTAGCAACACGGGCAATATCATTTGAAGATGTAACGGGCTTTGAATTTGCCTTAACAGCCTCAACAGCTGCATCAACGCCCATCTTGATACCTTTCTTAACTACCATCGGGTTTGCACCTGCGGCAACGTTCTTCATACCCTCACGGACAAAAGCCTGTGCAAGAAGAGTAGCGGTTGTTGTGCCGTCACCTGCAACATCATTTGTCTTGGTTGCAACTTCCTTAACGAGCTGTGCACCCATGTTCTCGAACGGATCCTCAAGCTCAACGTCCTTAGCGATTGTAACGCCGTCGTTTGTGATCAACGGTGAGCCGTACTTCTTGTCAAGAACAACGTTTCTGCCCTTGGGGCCGAGTGTGATTTTAACTGTATCGGCAAGCTTATCAATACCTGCCTGAAGAGCCTTTCTGGCTTCCTCTCCGTAAATAATCTGTTTAGCCATGATGAATTCCTCCTGTTATTCTACTATTGCAAGAATATCGCTCTGACGAACGATGATGTCCTCTTCTTTATCGAGCTTGACCTCTGTGCCTGCATATTTGCCGGTGATTACCTTATCGCCGACCTTAACATACATCTCAACCTCCTTGCCGTCAACAAGTCCTCCCGGACCTACAGCAAGAACCTCTGCGATCTGCGGCTTCTCCTTAGCGGAAGAAGCAAGAATGATTCCACTCTGTGTTTTTTCTTCAGCCTCTGTCATCTTAACAACAACACGGTCTGCAAGCGGTTTGATTTTCATTGTGAAAGCCTCCTATAAAAACTAATTATTTATCGTTTTAGCACTCTCGTTCCCTGAGTGCTAAATATATTATAGCCCGTTTATCGCAAAAATCAAGTGTTTTTGAAAAAATTAACAATTTGATAATATTTTCTGCAAATAACAGGAAAAAACTCTTTACCGAAAGCAAATATGGTGCTAAAATATCCGTAGAAAAGGCAGGTGTTGATATGGAAATCGGAGTTTCCTCCTCGTGCTTCTATCCGGCACTGATTGAGGAATCATTTGAAGCGGCCGGACGCTCGGGAGCAAAAACAGCGGAGATATTTTTTAATTCTGCCTGCGAGCTTGAGGGCGAATATCTAAAGAAGCTTTGCCGAATCAGAGAATACTATAATATACAGGTTCGCTCGATTCACCCTTTCACCTCGGCATTTGAGCCGTTTATGTTCTTCAGCAATTATGAACGACGCACAAATGACAGTATTGATTTTTATAAGCGGTATTTTACTGCGGCGAATGCGCTCGGTGCTGAGCTGGTTGTTCTCCACGGCGGAAAAAGCCGAAAAAGGTATTCCCCTGAATTATATGCCGAGAACTATCTTAAATTGCACAATGCGGCAAAAAAAGAGGGCGTTTTTATTGCTCATGAGAATGTGAATAATTGCCTTTGCTCCGACCCTCACTATATGAAAAAAGTTGCCGACCTCGTGGGTGATGATTTCAAAGCGGTGCTGGACATCAAGCAATGCCGCCGAACAAATCAGAATGAGTTTGAATTCATTGACTTGCTGGGCGGCAAAATAGCTCAGGTTCACCTAAGCGACGGCACGTCAGAGCACGACTGCCTTGCTCCCGGTGCAGGTGAATATGATTTTGAAAGACTATTCAAGGCCTTAAAAGCTCACGGATATGACAACACAGCCGTAATCGAGCTTTACCGTGACAATTTCAAGGATGAGAGCGATATAAAAAATTCGCTCAAATATCTGCAAAAAATAATAGGCAGCAATGTATAAGTATATTGCAAAAAGCACAGAGGTCGATGATCTCT
Source organism: uncultured Ruminococcus sp. (assembly GCA_937892835.1). Taxonomy (GTDB): domain Bacteria; phylum Bacillota; class Clostridia; order Oscillospirales; family Acutalibacteraceae; genus CAG-488. The sequence continues at coordinate 4,134 of CALBHM010000170.1, forward strand.
GCGCTTTTTTATTTAAAGAGTATTGTCTTTACAACAAGCCAAATAATTATCAGCCAAAAGGCTATGATCGGTACGGCATAATACCACTTCTTTGGCTTTCCGTCTTTCCACATATCCGCCGATTCCACCCTGCACTGTTCCCATACGGAGCTTGGAATAAATTTGACCGTGAGAGCAACCAAAAGAGGAATAATCAGCAAATCATCCAAATATCCCAACACAGGAATAAAATCCGGCACAAGGTCAATAGGCGATAACGCATATCCCACGGCCAATGCCGCCAAAACCTTTGCATACCACGGTGTTTCCTCTTTCTTC
>CALBHM010000171.1 GCA_937892835.1 uncultured Ruminococcus sp.
TAACATCAAATGTGGACAAATATGAGCTGCACAGAAACGGCGTATATCTCGGAAACGGTGAAAAGACCGTTGTATCCGAGCTTGATATGGCAAAGAAATATATCGAGGATTTCCTTGATTCCGAGTTCTCAAGCACAGCAGATTTCTCGGATATGAAGCACATTGCTATCGGATATACCGAGATAGGTTCGGAGGAACAGGGCGATCACAGCTTACAGATGGAAGCTGACCTTGAAAACTTTTCCGTGTCATACTTTATTGACGAAGAACTTGCAAAAGCAGAAAAATATGATTCTCTTGAACAGATGAATCATGATCATTTATCGTTGTTGAGCTTTGAGGATATGCTTCATGTGGGCACTACCGAGCTTGACAGAATCCTTGAAGAAAAGGCGGCTGCTGTAAATGTAGTGCTTGCAGTTTCTCAGAATGACACAAACAGGTACTACATTGCAAATGATGTTACCGAAGAATCAGTAAAAAATGTAATTACCAATTCGGATAAGCTGTTTATGGATCTATGCGCTCTCGGCGGCATTCAGATAACCGAAGCCGAGTTTGCAAAGTATTCGCAGACCGAGGGTGTGACAGCCATTGATGTGAATATCGACGAGCAGACTATGCACGTTTATGGTGCGGACAAGCCCATAACCTCTTTTGCCGAGATAAAGGGCATTGATGAAATAGCTGCATATCTTGACCTTGCAAATAACACGATAAACTTTTCCATAATTACGATAGAAGGCGAAAAGCCCTTTGTAACAGGTTCGTATGTGGGAAAAGACGATATTACGGCACTTGAAGAATATCAGGAATACATTGCCGATACGGGAAAGCAGTTTGCCGATGTTACGGTCGAATTTTATCAGATCAGCGGTGACAATGAATCGGTAAGTGCCGATGATAGGGAATGTGCATACATTTTAGAGCATTTGCAGGAAGTAATGTCCCATAGTGACGCACTCTGCCTTGAATCGGAAACATATTCGGTTCGTTCTCCTCAGTTCCTTATTGATGATTTTGAGCAGATGAATGAAGAAGCTGAAACCGAGCTTGCCTTCAAAATGCCCAATGGCGGATATATCAGCATTTTTGAACGTTCCGATGAGGGATATGATTATACTATCTACAACGAAAGCTATTATGAGATCGACAGCGGCGTATATGATGATGACAGCATAACTATCCGTAATGCTCTGGTAAATATCCTTGATGATGAGCGTGTATATAACGAACTTGAGGAAATAGATTTTTCCGCTCTTTACGATATGGTTGAAAAAAGAGAGCATAACAAATCGCCTGAGTTTTCCGATACACTTGAAAATAAAAATGCTCCCGTAGAGGAAAGCGAAATAAAGTGGATACCCATTCCCGAATCTGCTGACGATAACGGAAACCCCACAAGTTATTCAACCAAATACAGAGGTGAAATTTTCTTAATTTCCGAAAATGGGGACGGAAAATATGATGTCGAATCTGAAAATATGAGGCATCATGATCAGACGTATTATGCACCTATAAACGAGGATTTTTCAGGCTTTTTGAGCAGAGCAGATGCGGAAGAATATTTTGCTGATAATATAGATGAATACATCGCTGTTCGTGATGAAAAGATACTTGATTCCATTGTTGCAAACATCACCGAGCCTACACCCGAGGAAAGAGAAGAATTAGCAAAGAAAAGCAATACCCTGAACAGATTTTTCAATAACAATCCGAAGACGGTTTTTCGTGAAATTGTTGATTCGGCGGGACTTACTCCCACTGAGGATATTACTGTCGGAGATACAAAGGAGATCTTTAATGCTCTGAAAAGTGTGGATATTTCGCTTATGGGATATACCTACACCCTTGAATTTGAGCCGCACGATAACAGCCTTTCCGTCAGGGACACGGCATCAGACCGTGAAGTAAATTTTGTGTGGGGACACGCAAAGGAGCTTATGTATCTCATTGCAAACGAGAATAATATTTCCCGTGAAAGCCTCATACATAATGAGATCATGCGTGGCACAGGCTTTGAAGATGGAAAGTTCAGAGTGGAGGAATTCTATAAGAATAATCCCACAAAGAAGAATTTTGTCGATTTTATAAAGAAGGAGTTCGGAATAGGCGGTCACAGGGGTGACGGACCTGTGAGTTTTAAAAATTATGATTCAAAAGGTATCGACATTGAAACAACCGCCGGTACTGAAACATTTACATGGAATGAGGCGGCGAAAGTCGTTTCCAATCTTATTGATAAGGGCGAATACATTACCAAGAAGGATATTGACAATCGTATTCGCAAAGCACAGTGGACTATCAACAATGCAAACGAAAACAGCGATTTCACCCGTCTTGTTCGTGCTCATGAAATATTGCAGAAATACGGCATTGAAAAGCCTGAACCCAATAATGAATACAAGATATATCAGCTTAAGAAAGGACCCGAAAATCACGCTATACGTTTTGAAGGTTTTTCCAATGCCGAGCGTTACGGAGAGCCTGCAAAACCCGAAAACTATGACCTTGTATATACGGGCAGCCTTGATGATTTTGAGGACAGCAACAAGCTGGAAGCTATATACACAAAATTCAATCTTGACCGTATCGAGGATTTCAAGGGACATTCCCTTTCCGTCAGCGACATTATCGTTATGGACAACGAAGCACATTATGTTGATTCATACGGCTTTGTCGATGTTTCGGACAGATTTCTCGGCAAGGAAAAGGAAAAAATCAATTTAAATGATTATGAAAATATCCGTCTTGTCCGCAGAACAGAATGGAACGATAAAGACCTCAGCGATGATGAAAATCTTGCTTTTGAGGAAATAACCGAAAGCTATACTCCCGATGAGGACGGTTCCTTTACCAAGTACGGTTACAACAAAACCAACAGCATTCACGTTGATGTGTGGGAGGAGGAAAACAGCGTTTCTTCCGAAGATATGCTTGCGGATATTGCAAAGCATCTTGAAAATATGCGTAAAGGTGTATCGAGCAGAGATTATTACATCGAGCTTACCGATCGTGACGGCAACGTGCGTACTCTTGATAATAACTTCTTCAATTTTGTAATTGAGGAAAGCAAGGTCATTGCGGAAACAATGGATTTTCCCGAAATTTCTATTGATGAAATGGGCGCAGCTATTGATGCCGAAAACAGCAGAACCGACTATGGCTATGAGCCTGCTATCGGTGACTTGCTGGAAAAGGACGACGAGCTTTTCCGCATCTTGGATATTTCCGACAATATCATTACGATTGAGGAAACATCAAGTCTGTTCCACGAATCGGAAAATATGACACTTGCCGACTTTATAAATCGTGGATATGCACTTGTAGAAAAAGCAGAGCCTTCCGAAAAGGTTCAGTCCCCGGTTGAAGCTGAGAAAAAGTCTCCACTGGATACTCGAGATAATACACATTCCGATGAAGTCAAATCTCCAGTGGATACTCACAACAATAATTTTGTAATCACCGATGAAAATCTGGGAGTAAACGGACCGAAGGCGAGGTTTAATGCAAATATAGCAGCGGTGGAAACTCTGAAAACTATTGAAGCAGAGGGCAGAACCGCAACCCCCGAGGAACAGAAGATACTTTCGGGATATACGGGCTGGGGAGCAATCCCGCAGGCATTCGACCCCAGAAATGACGATTGGAAGAATGAGTATGAAAAGCTGAAAACCGTTCTTGATGATGCAGAATATTCCGAAGCAAGGCGTTCTACCCTAAATGCTCATTACACCTCACCCGTTGTAATCAATGCTATATATGAAGGACTTGCGAATATTGGCTTTGAAAAAGGAAAAATCCTTGAGCCTGCAATTGGTATAGGAAATTTCTTCGGAGTAATGCCCGAGAATATGCGGGACAGCGAGCTTCATGGTGTTGAGCTTGATGACCTGACAGGCAGGATCGCAAAGCAGCTCTATCCCGGTGCAGATATTCAGATAAAGGGATTTGAAAAGACTACATTTGAGAATAACAGTTTTGATGTGGTTGTCGGAAATGTTCCATTCGGAAATTACAAGGTGAACGACAAGGACTACAACAAGAACAATTTCCTTATCCATGACTATTTCATAGCAAAATCTCTCGACAAGGTTCACCCGGGCGGAGTAGTTGCTGTTGTAACCTCAAAGGGAACAATGGACAAGGAAAATGACGATATTCGTAAATATATTGCACAGAGAGCGGAGCTGTTGGGAGCTATACGTTTGCCCGACACTGCTTTCAAGGCAAACGCAGGAACAGAGGTAGTTTCGGATATTCTGTTTTTACAGAAGCGTGAAAGACCTATCGAAATTGACCCCGACAAGGAAGGTTGGGTAAAGCTGGGCGTATCCGCCGACGGCTTTGATGTTAATAACTATTTTGCTGAACACCCCGAAATGGTGATAGGTGATTTTAAGGAGATTAGCGGCAGATTTGGTAATGAAGTGACCGTTAGGCTTGATGATCCGAGTATGCTGAAAAGCCGTCTTTCCGAAGCGGTACAGAATATTCGTGGCGAATACAAGGCTGCGTCTGTTATGAAAACTGTTGAGGAGATAAATGCCGATGTTATTCCTGCACCTGCCGAATCCCGCAAGTTTAGCTATCAGGCGGTAAACGGCGAACTCTATTACAGAGAAGCGGGGGACACTATGGAAAAGGTTCCCGCAAAGGGTAAGGGCAAGGACAAAATCGCCCGAGCAGTGGCTATGGTGGAGCTTCGTGATACGGTCAGAGAACTGCTTGACTTGCAGATGAACAATTCCGACAGATCCCTTGATGAAAGCATTTCCGACAGCAGAGCCAAGCTCAACAAGGTATATGATGCGTTTGTGGCAAAGTACGGTTTTGTTTCCGACAAGAAGAACAAGGATGCTTTCAAGGGTGACGATGATTACCAGCTCCTTTCCGCACTGGAAAATGAGGACAAGGAACACAGCACATACACCAAGGCTGACATCTTTGAGCATAACACAGTAAAGCCCAAGACCATAGCCGAACACGTTGAAACCGCACAGGAGGCACTTATTATTTCCGTATCGGAAAAAGCAAAGGTGGATTTCGATTATATGTCCGAGCTTTGCGGTATGGATAAGGACAGCATGATAGCCGACCTCAAGGGACAGATATTCAGGCTTCCCCAGGCGGAGGAAAAGTATGTTACCTCTGACGAATACCTGACGGGAAATATCCGCAAGAAAATTGCAGAGCTTAATAATGCTCCCGAGGGTATGGACGTTTCCGAAAACAGGGCAGCTCTTGAAAATGCAATTCCGACCAGAGTTGAAGCGAAGGACATTTCCGTGAAGCTGGGTTCTCACTGGATCGCACCCGAATATATTCGGCAGTTTATTTGTGAAAAATTCAATCCCGACTGGAATGCCAAGCGGGATATGACCGTTCAGTACAGCAAGGCAGCAGGCGAGTGGAAAATCGAAGATGTCAATGCGGCTTCAAAGAAAAATTACACGGCAACCAATGTTTTCGGTACACACCGAATGAACGCATACAAGATAATTGAGGGAATCCTTAACAATAGTGACCTTCAGGTAAAGGACCATAAGAAGGACGAGAACGGTTATGATTTGCGTGATGACAAGGGCAACTATATTCTTGTGGTAAATCAGGAAGAAACCAAGGCGGTCAGACAGGTTGCAAATCTCATAAAGTCCGAATTTCAGGACTGGATTTTTAAAGATCCCGAAAGACGTGAAGATTTGGTTCAGACCTACAATGAAATGTATAACTCTATACGTCCGAGAGAGTATGACGGTTCTCATCTCAACTTTGTTGGTATGAACACCGATATCACTCTCAAGGAACATCAGAAAAATGCTATTGCAAGAGCACTGTATGGCGGTAATACGCTGCTTGCACACGCCGTTGGCGCCGGAAAAACCTTTGAAATGATAGCCATAGCAATGGAAGGAAAACGCCTGGGACTGCATACAAAATCGCTGTTTGCCGTTCCCAACAGCCTTACGGAGCAGATGGGCAATGATTTCAGAAGGCTGTACCCCAATGCCAATATTCTTGTGGCTACAAAGAAAGATTTTGAAAAGGCAAACCGTCTGAAACTGTTTGCAAAGATCGCTGCAAATGACTGGGATGCTGTTATCGTCGGTCACACACAGTTCGACCGTATGGGACTTTCTCCCGAGCGTGAGCAGGAGTACATAAAGGCAGAGCTTGAAAAGCTTCGTGAGGAGCTTGAATATGCTGCCGAATATGGAGAAAAGAGCTTTTCTGTCAAGAAGATTGAAAACGCTATTGCAAGCTATCAGGACAGGCTGAACAAACTCAATGATGCTCAGGTCAAGGACGATTTCATAGATTTTGAAAAGCTGGGCTTTGACAAGCTGTTCATCGACGAGTGCCATATGTATAAGAATCTGGCCACAGCAACAAAAATGCACAATGTTTCGGGACTCGGCAGCGGCGGTGCGGCACGTTCCTTCAATCTGCTTATGAAAACAAAGTATATGGACGAAATTACAGGCGGCAAGGGTATGACTTTTGCCAGTGGAACGCCCATCTCGAATTCAATGTGCGAGCTTTATACCATGATGAGGTATTTGCAGGCAGATATGCTGAAAGACTGCGGCATCAATCATTTTGACGAATGGGCTGCCGATTTTGGCGAGGTCAAGACCGATTA
>CALBHM010000172.1 GCA_937892835.1 uncultured Ruminococcus sp.
TGCTCTTGCTGAAAACAAGGCCGATTATGCGGCTGTTACTGCTGCACAGGAGGAAGCATCTCCGATAATTAAAAACGGAAGCACGCTTTATACGGCTGAAAGTCTTGACAGAGTTAAGAATGCTTATATGGCGGTTGTTCCAAATCTCAATATCAGCCGGCAGGCTACGGTTGACGGCTATGCAAACGATATAAGAGATGCTATAAGCAAACTTGAATATCTTCCGGCAAGCTACACAACGGTTGACCAAAAGATTATAGAAGCCAACACTAAGCTTGCAGCTAATGAAACCTATGCAAACGCTCACCCGGGATATTCGCTTTACACCGCAGAGACATTATCGGCTCTCAACCTTGCAATCGCAAGCGTTGACAGAAGTCTTAATATTACTCAGCAGGCAACGGTTGACGGATACGCAACGGCGATAGGAAACGCAATAAGCGGACTTAAATATGCACCGGCGGATTATACGCAGGTGGATCTTGCGAAGGCGAATATACCGACAGACCTTTCGCTTTATACAACTCTTTCTGTTGCTACTCTTAATTCCGTGCTTAAAAAGATAGACACGACCCTCACTGCAGATCAGCAGAACAAGGTCGATGGATATGTAACAAGTATCAACAATGCTATCAGTAATCTTAAATTTAAGGATGCGGATTACTCAAAGGTTACAACGGCCAAGAACAAGGTCCCGACAGATTCTTCGCTCTATACAGAGGAAAGCTGGCAGCATCTTCAGGATAAATTGAATGAGGTTGAAGAAGGTCTTGATATCAGATATCAAGAACAGGTCAATAAGTATGCGGAGGCTATTGAAACAGCCATAAGCGTTCTTAAGTATAAGCCGGCTGACTATACGGATGTAAATAAGGCTCTGACAGAGATTCCGGCAGACCTTTCGATTTACACAGACGAGACGGTTGAGGCTCTCAATAATACGGTAAGCGGAATAAACAAAGAGCTTGACATCAGATATCAGACAACGGTTGACAACTATGCTTCCGAAATCAGAGCCAAGATTAGCGCACTTAAAGCAAAGGGTGCAGATTACACGGCAGTTGTTGCCGCTGTTAAAGAAGCAAACGCAAAAATTGCCGAGGGTATCTACACCGATGAATCGGTTGCAAACCTCAATAATGCAGTTAATTCGGTTGTCTATAATCTTGATATAACAAAGCAGGAACAGGTTGACGGCTATGCTGCCGCAATCAATGATGCAATCTCAAAGCTTGAGGTTAAGTTCGTTCCTGCCGACTATACACAGGTTGACAGCGAAATTGCCAAGATTCCGACAGACCTTACGGTTTACACTGATGAAACGGTAAAAGCTCTCAACGATGCGGTCAATGCAGTCGACAGAACTCTCGGCAAGCCACAGCAGGCAACGGTTGATGGTTATGCAGCCGCAATTAAGGCTGCAAGAGAGAGCCTTAAATATAAGGCAGCCGACTACAGCGCAGTTGAAACAGCCAAGGGTAGAGTACCCGCAGATTCAAGTATTTACACAGCAGAGAGCTGGCAGAATCTTCAGAATAAACTCAATGCGGTTGTCGAAGGCCTTGATATTACTCAGCAGAGCAGAGTTAATGCTTTCGCTAAGGATATTGAGGACGCAATAACAGCTCTTGTTCTTCTTTCGGCAGATTACAGCGAGGTTACAAAGGCTAAGGGAGAAATTCCCACAGACCTTTCTCTGTACACAGATGAAACCGTTGCAAAGCTCAATGAGGTTCTCAACGGAATTAACTATAAGCTTGATATCACTCAGCAGGCAACGGTAGATGCATATCCGCCGGCAATCCGTGCAGCAATCGCAGGTCTTATATACAAGGATGCGGATTACAGCGCAGTTAAGGCGGCAAAGGCAAAAGTTCCGACAGATTCCTCGCTTTACACAGAGGAGAGCTGGCAGCACCTTCAGGATATGCTCAATGCCGTCAAAGAAGGCCTTGACATTACTCACCAGGCTGAGGTTGATAAATTCGCTCAGAATATCGAAGATGCTATTGCTGATCTTGATTATATCGGCGCAAATTACGACGATGTAAGAAAGGCGATTGAAGAAGCAAACGCAGCAATGGATGAAAAGCTCCACACAGCAGCATCGAGAGCGGCGGTAAGAAACGCTATCAATCTTGTAAACTATAACCTTGACGTTAACGAGCAGGCGACGGTTGACGGTTATGCAGCGGCAATCAGAAAGGCTGTTGCAGAGCTTGAATACAACCCGGCAGATTACAGTGCGGTAACAACGGCCAAGGGCAAGGTTCCGACAGATTCATCGCTTTATACAGCAGAGAGCTGGAAGAACCTCCAGGATAAGATTAATGCCGTTGAAGAGGGTCTTGATATCAGATATCAGGAGCAGGTCAACAATTACGCCAAGGCAATCGAGCAGGCGATAACCGACCTCAAGTATCTTCCGGCGGATTATACGAAGCTGAATGAAGCTATTGCGGATGCCGAAGCGGCAATCAAGACCGGATATTATACTGACGAAACGGTTGCTTCTCTTAACGACGTGCTTAAATCAATCGACAAAAATCTTGATATCAGATATCAGAAGAAGGTCGATATGTACGAGCAGGCTGTAAGGACCGGAATTGATGGTTTGAAATATAAGCCGGCAGATTATTCGGCAGTTGAAACCGCTAAGGGAAAGGTTCCGGCGGATGCATCGCTTTACACAGAAGAAAGCTGGCAGAATCTTCAGGATAAGATTGATGATGTCAAAGAAGGTCTTGACATCAGATATCAGGAGCAGGTTACAGGCTATGCCGAAGCAATCGAGCAGGCGATAATTGACCTCAAGTATCTTCCGGCAGATTACACGGAGCTTCGTGAAGTTGTTGAAAAAGCCGAAGCGGAGATTGCAACGAAATATTACACCGAGGAATCATCTACTATGCTTGAGGTGATTATAAAGACGATTAACTGGAATCTTGACATTTCTCATCAGGATGAGGTCAACAAGTATGTTGAGCAAGTTAAGCTCGGAATACAAGGACTCAAGAAGCTTCCGTCAAATTACACATCTCTTGAAGATGCAGCCCAAGCTGCCCGTGAAAAAATCGAAACTGGTTGGTATACGGATGAGAGTGTTGCGGCACTGCAGGAAGTTCTCGACAGGATTCCATACGGTTTGACAATAGAATATCAGTACGAGGTTGATGAATACACCCAAACTATCGTCAAAGCTACCAATGATTTGGTCAAAAAATTGGCAAACTATACAGAACTTCAAAAAATCCTGGATTTGCTTGACAATTCAAGCTCAGAAATTTATAATAATACATATAAGAATTTTGATGAGGTAATGGCTCTCATCAATGCTTATCGTGAAGAAACCGTGAAGAATAACATGGCGTTGACGATTGATAAGCAGTCGCAGGTTGATGAAATGACGGCAACTCTGCAGGGCTATATCGATTCTCTCGAGCTTGAGGACGCTAAGGCAATCTTCGAGGCTAAAGAGGGCAGCACAACGATAATTAAGAACGGTTATATTTACGGCTTGATGACCGGTATGACAAAAGCGTCGTTCCAGAACAATTTCGTTACATATGAAAATGTTACGCTCTCCTATTCGGGCAATAAGGGCAGATATCTCGGAACAGGCACAACGGTTACGGTAACATCAACAATTACAAAAGAGGTTATCGGAACTTATACACTCGTCATATACGGCGACATCAACGGTGACGGTTCGATTACAATACTTGATTCAACCTTGCTTTCAAGCTCGTTGAAGAAGAATCTGACTCTGTCCCCGGTACAAAAAATGGCGGCAAACCTGAACGGCGACAGATATGTTAACGTTATTGATAATACATTGCTTAACAATGTTATCAATAAGACCGCAACGATCAATCAGCGCACAGGTAAGGCTTCTTAATTCGGCTTAAGTCCATTGAGAATGGATTAAGATATTTTAAAGGAGGAATATTTATGGCAAAGAAACTTATCAGCATTGTTCTTTCTGTGATTCTTGCTTTCTCGGCATTTGCTATTTGCAGCTTCGCCGGCGACACCATAACGGATCAAGATCGTGAACTTTATCCGGAAGAAGAACTGGCTATCACAGACCCGAAGGACAGAATTGACAGAGCATTGCTTTCCGGCAGAAAGTTCTCGTACATTTTGGCGGACACAGCAGCAAGCAAAGATATTCTTGAGTACAATCTTTATTTTTGGAAAGATGAGATTATTGACGAGTATCATGCTCTCGAGGCAAAGGGCGATGCAGCAACAGACGCAGAGTGGGGCGCTCTTTATCGTAAGATGAAGACTCCACACAACAACGATTTTGACAACTGGGGCAATGAATGGTACGAGTATAAGGACGATTCAAAAGCTACTGCTGATGCAAAATTTGTTGCAAGCAAGACAGAGCTTGAGCCCGGTGAGGAATTCACTGTTGATCTTTATTTGACAACAAACTTCTGGTTCTCCCATATGTATGCAACTGTTTTCTATGACAACTCTGTAGTTGATGTAGTAGGTTGTAACGAAAGCTATTGGGGAAAAGAAAAGCCGGCATCGGATGTTAACGTTCATCCTCTTGGCGACGAATTGAGCAACTATACCTACCTTGAAGAAAACCACTTTGGTAACTATGACCGTATAGCAGCCGGTGATACTCGTAGCTGGGTATGGCCTGATGCAATTAAGGCTGAAGAGGGTTGCTATGACAAGTACGAAGGCTACAGCATCGGTATTCTTCCGCGTGCTGACGCAACAACAGCTCCTTCTATCAAGGCTGACAACACCAAGATCATCACTTACAAGTTCAAGGTAAAGGATGACGCAAAGCCGGGTTCATCTTCACCGATTTTCTGCACAAACGACTCTATTTGGTCACATGCAAAGTATGATATGTATGACGAGTATTTGGCAACATATCCGAGCGTTTCCAACATGACTCCGTGCTGGCAGTTTATGCGTGTTAATAAGGAATCCGATTCTAACATGATTTATGTTGCTGATCAGCATTATCAGTGCGACCAGAAGCTTACAATCGAAAGCACAGAAGTTAAGGTTGCAGGCGCACAGGTTGAGTATGCTGACTACACAGCACTTGACGCAGCTATCGCAGGTTTTGACAGCTCAGTTTCAGGTCTTTACACAGCTTCATCTTGGAGCGCATATGCTTCTGCTGTAACAGCAGGTTCAAACGTAGCAAGAGATCTCACTAAGGATCAGCAGGCTACAGTTGATGCAGCTACAAAGGCTATCACAGACGCTAAGGCAGCTCTTGTACTCAATAAGCTCGTAAGCGTTGATGTTGTTGGCACACCGACTATCGGTTCGAATGCTAACATCCAGGTAGTAGCTAACGGTTCCCCGAAGGCTATCCGTCTCGTAGGTGACGGTGACAACGCTCTCACATTCAACCGTGAGGATGCAGTTATTACAACAAGCGGCGACAATGAGATCTGGAGCTTCAAGGTTGCAGCAACAACTGCTCATGCATCATACAATGTATTCGGCAGATGGGGCGATGAGTACAACGACGCAGGTCTTGCACTTGATATCAATGCAACAGAAGGCCTTGACCTCAGCATCCATTCAATCTCTGTTCCCGATATGTATCCGACAGGAACATATATGGATGGCAAGATTTATGCAGGCTATCATGATGTGATCATCAGAACAAGCAAGGATGTATTCAAGGTTCAGCTTATCGATGCTGACGGAAATACCCGTACATTTGATAAGGTTACATGGACTCCTGTTGAGGATGGCGATGAGCTTGTTTGGACAGTTAAGACTAACTTCTATCTTGGCAACTTCAGCTTCGGCCTGAGAACTCGCGCCGAAAGCACAACATTCGCTCTTACAGGTGATTATATCACAGGTAGAGGCTTATACTGATAAATTTCAATAACAATGCTAATTTGGCTCCGTGCTTTGGCACGGAGCCTTTGCCGTTTTTTGATTTTTTTCTTTCATTTGAAGAAAAATATGTTGACAATAGAAACAATAAATGATAAAATTACCATAGATATTGGGATAATAAAAATTAAATGTTAACGTTAAGAATTCTGTTTTAATTTTCATACCCCTTTATCGAGTATATTTTGAGAGGTGAAAGAAATGACCTACAACAAGCCTGAGCTTGATATCAGAAAGTTCGATATCGTTGAGGATATCATGGCTGACGGCAACTCAGCAATTGCTCCGACAGAGGTTGCTCCTGATACAAGTGCTAAGACTGCAGCAAGCAGCATCGGTAGCGATCTTATCATTGGCTAATTTCAAAAAGAACCGAGTCGGCAGACAGCTTTTACGGTTGTCTGCCGAACTTAGGTTTTATTCATATTTATCATTTACACAATGGTAGACGTGAATAAAATCTGAAAAGTGGTGAACGAATGCCTGTTTATAAAATTGCAGGGCTTAATGTCGCTTATGAGCCGAGATACGACCTGCTCAGAGATCGCAGTGAAAAATATCGCTGTGATGAAAAAGCCGATTTCAGAATCGGAGTCAGCGATTCCCTGATGGAACAGCAAATGGAATACTATAAGGATGTTTTGGAGGGCGCAGGCCTCGAATATTTGTGGGTCGGTTCTGCATTTAATCTTAAGCTACTCGAATATAACGGAATGTTTTTACATTCGTC
>CALBHM010000173.1 GCA_937892835.1 uncultured Ruminococcus sp.
AAAATCAAAAATAATAGACGGAAAAAATAACGGAAAAATAAAGAAAGACGACATAATAATTGCCATCCCTTCAAGCGGAGTTCATTCCAACGGATTCTCGCTTGTCAGAAAGGTTTTTGATGTTGAAAACAGCGATATCAAGTCCCCTCGTGAGGAGCTCGGCGGCAAGTCGGTTGGCGAGACGCTTCTCACTCCAACAAAGATTTATGTAAAACCCGTGCTTGCGCTCCTTGAACAGGTTAAGGTCAAGGGAATTTCCCATATCACCGGCGGCGGTTTCTATGAGAATATCCCGAGAAGCATTCCCGACGGTCTCGGCGCAGTAATTGACCGTAAAGCTGTTAAGGTGCTCCCGATTTTCGACCTCATTGCAAAAGAGGGCGGAATCTCAGAGAGAGATATGTTTAATACATTCAACATGGGCGTCGGCATGAGCATCGTTGTTGCTCCCGAGGATGCAGATAAGGCTATTGAGATTCTCAAGGCCAACGGCGAGGACGCTTATGTAATCGGAAAAATCGAAAACTCAGAGGATAAAATTACGATATGCTGAAAACTTTTTGTGAAAGCCTGTACGCAGGAATTCTCATAACTATCGGCGGAACGGTTTTTCTCTCGTGCGAAAACAAAACAGTCGGAGCGGTACTCTTTTCGGTTGCGCTTCTTTGTATCTGTTATAAAGGCTACTACCTTTTTACGGGAAAAATCGGATACATAGTCGAGCAGCATAAGAAGCAGGATTTTCTCAATCTTGCTGTCGGACTTTTCGGCAACCTCATTGCAACGTTTCTTCTCGGAATGTTATTGCGTGCGGTTCTGCCGAATATCGGCGAAAGGGCGGCGGAGATGTGTTCGGCAAAGCTTGAACAGTTCCCGTTATACACGTTTGCTCGTGGCTTTTTCTGCGGAATATTGATGTACCTTGCCGTCAGCATTTATAAGGAGAAAAACTCTGTTTTGGGCGTTCTCTTTTGTGTACCCGTGTTCATCCTGTGCGGCTTTGAGCATTCAATCGCCGATATGTTTTATTTCGGCACATCCGGAATATTTGATGCAAAAATAATTCTCTTTATGGCTCTCGTTGTTGCCGGAAATACGCTTGGCGCAATGGTTTTACCTTTACTAAAAGGAGTACATACAAATGAAAAACAAGGCTAAGATTGCCGTTCTTGTTTCGGGCGGCGGAACGAATCTTCAGGCTCTCATTGATGCCCGGCAGAGCGGGATAATCAAAAGCGGCGAAATAACTCTTGTTGTTTCA
>CALBHM010000174.1 GCA_937892835.1 uncultured Ruminococcus sp.
GACTCGCTGACAAGGCCGCCTATTTTATAAATCAAGCTCTTGGTGTTCTTTTCGGAAATGAACTTTGCCGCCTGAACGGCGTCAATCAAAAGTCTTGCCTCCGGCGGAGAGAATTTTCTCGACCTGAGATAATAACCTCTGAGAGGTGTTCTGATATTAACGATGTCCATTCCGTACTCTTTTAAATCCTCAATGTCACGGTAGATGGACTTTCTTTCACATGTTATGCCGTATTCGCCGAGCATTGAAATGAGCTGAACTGCGGAATATACATGGTTCTCATCAGTCTGTCTGTTAAAAATATCAGCCAGGAAAAGCAGTCGCAGGTTATGGTCTCCCGTGTTCATCTAATCACCTCAATACTTTAATTTAGCGTTGATCTCTCTGATTGTATCTGCGTCGATTTTAAGAAGCTCACGGTCATATGTATAAATTCCGTTGACTTCAAATTCAACGTCGCTGACCTGAGTATAAACAGTTGCGCTCAAACCCTTTTTGATATTGGGAATAATCTGCTTTTCAAAGAGCTTTTTATATGAATTGGTGAGCGTTTCTTTGGTCTTGTACATAACATAACCAAAGCTTTTTTCCCTGTTCCAGACATGGTTTTCAATTATGCGGCTGTAACCGCCGAATTCGCTGAGAACAAGCGGTCTTCCGTCACCCTTAGGAGGAATGAACGGAAGAATATACTGATGCACGCTCTTAAGCTCCGGGCCTTTCTGATCATGCCATCCGCTTGCGTGGTCGACGATTCTCGTCGGGTCATATTCCTTGACAGCCTCACCGATTCTCTTTGCGTCAAACTGTCCCCATGACTCGTTAAACGGAACCCAACAGCCGATCGAAGTGCAGTTATACAGGTGGTCTATCGTCTCAAAAGTGGCCTTTTCATGCTCTCTGCGGCATTCCTCGTTGTCAACGCCAAACCATTTGTAATGACTGTCCGGAACGCTTCTGATAAACATATTCGGAAGAACGCCGACGAAGAACATATCAATTTTCTTTGCACCGCATACCATGTCCTGCCAAACGATCATACCAAGCTTATCGCAATGATAATACCAGCGTCTCGGCTCAATTTTTATGTGCTTCCTAAGCATATTGAAGCCGAGATTCTTCATCTCTTTGATATCAAAAATCATCGCTTCATCGCAGGATGGAGTCATTCCGCCGTCCGGCCAATAGCCCTGGTCAAGAAGTCCGGTCTGGAAATACGGTCTGTTATTGAGATAAAGTCTCGGAATAGCCTTGTCGTCATATCCGATGCTGAATTTTCTCATGCCGAAATAGCTTGAAACTACGTCAAGGATTTCTTCGTTTTCATCACAAAGAGCGATTACAATGTCATAAAGCAATGGGTCTTCGGGACTCCAAAGTCTGACATCCTTGAGTTTAACTGTCTCATCGGGAGAAATTTTTCCCGCAAAAACGATTGAATCGTCCTTTTTAATTATGGCTCTGAGCTGAGTATCCTCGGCGTATTTTAATTCTGTCTCGATTCTGATTGATGAGGAATCAATATCGGGAGTGAGACGGATGTTTTCAATGTGCTTCTCATTGACCGGCTCAAGCCAAACACTCTGCCAAATTCCGCTCGTCGCCGTATACCAAAAGCCGGTGCTTTTCCTTACCTGCTTGCCCCTATCCTGCCAGTTTGTCTCGGTAGGGTCGTTCACTCGAACAACAAGCTCATTATATCCCTCTCTGAGATATTCGGTCACATCAAAGCTGAAAGGAATATATCCGCCTTGATGTGTTCCGACGGGCTTGCCGTTAAAATAAACCATGCAGCGCCAGTCAACAGCTTCAAAATGAAGAATACAACGTTTGCCCTCAAAGCAGTCGTCAAGAATAAACTTTTTGCGATACCAAAGGTAATCCTCGGGTTCAATCGTTCTCTCGATGCCCGAAAGATAGCATTCCGGCGCAAAAGGAACAATAATTTCTTCATCAAAATCCTGAGGAATATCATCCGTCATGCCTGTTATCGTGAATTCATACTTACCATTCAGGCACTGCCAGTCGTTTCTGACAAACTGAGGTCTAGGGTATTCACTGAGCGGACAGTCGTAATTAACTTTATCCGTCCAGCGTGTTTTCAAAGTGCTCATTGCTGCGCCTCCTTGTTTTTTGCTATAAATTGATCAAGCTCACTCAGCAGCCATTCCTGTGCTTCAAGAATTCCGGCTGCAGAAGCTTCAAATATTTTTTCCGTCATTTTATCCTTATCGGCTTCGTCGTAGCAATCATTGCCGGTATAATGCACGGCCTTGAATTGCTTTTCGTCATTCTCGTCCTTTTCAATCCATGCCCTGTATCTGAACGACGGCCTGCCGAGACAGCCGAGATATGGGTCTGTGCCGTATGAGCCGGCGTAGGTGTTGCCCTTTCCGCCGAAGCCCATAAGTCCGAGAAACCATTCAAATGAAGGTAGTTTTATTAAATCAGTCATGCGAAAACCTGCTCCTTAAGTCAAAAAGTTTTCTCCAAATCACAACTCCAAGTGCCATGCGTTTTTTTAGAAGTGTAAAAAACACTCTGTCATAAAAGCACTTAAAGTCAGAATAATTCGCTTTCATATACAATTCGTAAAAATCACTTGCAAGAACCCTCTTAACGTATTTATAAGAATTTACGAATGTTCCGTAAGTAATTTCCGAATTGATGGTACACGTTGTTTTAAAAATATATTTATTCAAAACTTCTTCGGACATTTCATCTTTAAACGCCGTTGATGAAAAATATTCATTCTGAAACACGTAAATCGAATGCTGAACATCAAATCCGTTTTTTACAACAGAGGTGGTGTTATCTGGGTTAATATGATAAAGCGGTCTGTCAATGAATCTGAATGAATCACAATGTCTTAAATATTCAAATACAAATTCCATATCCTCGCCATATTTCACACCGGGAATGAATCTGATATTATTTTTTATAATTATCTCTTTTTTGTAAAGCTTGTTCCAGCAGGAATAAAATTCTTCACGAATAATATTTTTGCAAAAATCCAAATCAAAGTTCTTCCTGAAATAAGCCTTGTTTTCGAAGATTGTTCCGAGATGCTTTTCATCTTTGCTTTTATTAAAATAATCGCAGCACACGAGGTCATATTCGGATTCAGCCAGCATTTCATGAACAAAGTCCGGAGCGTATTCGTCATCGCTGTCAAGAAAAGCAATATACTCCCCTTTTGCCCTTTCGATTCCGTTGTTTCTCGCAACAGAAACCCCGGAATTTTTTTGATGTAAGGCAGAAATATTGGAATAGTGATTTGAAAACTTGTCACAAAGCTCGGACGACCCGTCGGACGAGCCGTCATCAACGAGAATCAGTTCAAGTAATTCAAAATCAGTCTGCGCAATAACAGACTTAACAGCCTTATCAAGAAATTTTATACAGTTGTAAACAGGTATGATGACAGAAACTTTACAGCTCATTATCAGCCCTCATTCTTTTTGAATATC
>CALBHM010000175.1 GCA_937892835.1 uncultured Ruminococcus sp.
AATAGGATAAAGGATTGTCCGAAAATATTTTGTTGAAGCGTGGTTAAGAAAAAAATTTCTTTTTGTAATGTGATGTCACTTAATGAATTTTTCAGCATCCGAAGCGAGATAAAGCGAACCGCAGACCAAAACAACATCGTCGTCCTTGGCCTTTTTCAAAGCCTTATTATATGCCTTTTCGGGATTCGGTTCGGGTCGAACCTTTTTGCAATATTGCTTTGCCTCTTTGGCAAGCGACTTCGCGTCCAGTGTTCTCGGATTTGAAGCTTCGGTCGTGTAAATTCTATCGCAGAGCGGAGCAAGTCTTTTAACCGCATAGCTGTAGTCCTTGTCCCTCATCATTCCGAAAACGGCGATAATTTTCCTGTTTGCACAGAACTTAACAAGTGTATTGCAAAGAGCGTCAACGCCCTCGGCATTGTGTCCGCCGTCAATAATCGTCAGCGGCGAATGAGAAACAATCTCCGTTCTTGCCGGAACTTTGACCTTTGAAATACCGTCAATCAAGCTCTTGTATGTAACGTTCCAGCCGTTTTGCTTAAGCACATTGATTGCCGCAACGGCGGTCGCAAAGTTATAAAGCTGATGCTTGCCCGTCAGCGGAATTTTAAATGTACAGCCGGCATAAATTATCGTCGAACCGTCAATCTCCTCACGAACAAGGCGAATCTTGCTCAGTTCATGCGGATAATACTTGCAGTTTTTCTCCTTAGCCTTGTCCTTAATGAAGCGTTCAACGGCAAAATCAGGCTGAGGATAGCCGACGACATTGCCTCCCTCTTTGAATATACCGCACTTGTGCTCGGCAATTTTCAAAAGCGTGTCGCCGAGAATATTCGTATGGTCGAGCGAAATCGAAGTTATAACGCTGACCTCGGATTTTTTTATAATATTCGTTGAATCGAGAAGTCCGCCGAGACCGACCTCAAGCACGACTATATCGCAATTTTGCCTGAGAAAATAAAGAAAAGCTGTGATCGTAATAATCTCAAATTCCGTCGGCTCAATTCCCTGCTTTGAAAGTTTTTCGACAACAGGCTTGACCTCGGAAACGATCTCCGCCAAATCAGCCTGCGGAATCATCTCGCCGTTAATTTGGATTCTTTCACGGAAATCGACAACGAACGGAGACGTGAAAAGTCCGACATTATAGCCGCTCTCCGAGAGAACGGAGGCTATCATATGGCAGGTCGAGCCCTTGCCGTTCGTTCCGGCAACATGAACGTATTTCAGCTTATCCTGCGGATTATCGAAGGCATTGCACAAAGCCTCAATTCGTTCCATGCCCGGGCGGCTGCCGAACTTGTCTCTCGAATGTATGAAATTCAATGCTTCGTTATAATTCATAGTATCACTCTTTTTTGGCTTCCCCAACATAGAAGCTGAGAAAGTCTGATAAAATTATTTTGTTGCTGAATTTAATCAGCCTTCCCCTTTGAGGGGAAGGTGGGCGGCGGATTGCGCCGCTCGGATGAGGTGGCGAATTTTTATCGTATTTTATTTAGTTAAATCAGACTCGACCTTTCCACCTCATCACCGTCTTACGACGGAGCGTCTCGCTGCGGCTCGGTCACGTCGCGGCTCTGACAGTCCACCGGACTGTCATTCACTACCGCGCCGACACTTCGCTACCCT
>CALBHM010000176.1 GCA_937892835.1 uncultured Ruminococcus sp.
AGAGGGCTGGCACGATTTTAATGACGAGGTTAAGCTCTTCAGCAAGGAGTTTGAACGCACCGAGGACAGCGCATGCGGCAACGACAAGATGCTCATGTTCTTCACCTCGGGCACAACGGGCTATCCGAAAATCGCAACCCACAACTTTAAATATCCGCTCGGCCATTTCGTAACGGCGAACTACTGGCACTGCGTAAATCCCGACGGACTTCATCTGACAATTTCCGACACCGGCTGGGCAAAGGCACTTTGGGGCAAGCTCTACGGACAGTGGCTCTGCGAAGCAGGCATATTTGTTTACGACTTCGACCGCTTCCACGCTTCCGACATCCTGCCGATGTTCAAAAAGTATAACATCACAACCTTCTGCGCACCGCCGACGATGTACAGAATGATGATTAAGGAGGACCTCACCAAATATGACCTCAGCTCGATAGAGCATGCTACGATCGCAGGCGAAGCGCTCAACCCCGAGGTTTTCCGCCAGCTCAACAAGCTCACGGGTCTTAAGGTTATGGAGGGCTTCGGCCAGAGCGAGACAACTCTCGTTGTCGGCAACCTTTTCGGCTCGGAGCACAAGCTCGGCTCAATGGGCAAGCCTGTTCCGACCTTTGACGTTGATATCGTTGACCCCGACGGCAAGAGCGTCGGCGTAGGTCAGGAGGGTGAGATCGTTATCAAGGCAGAGCGTGACAAGGTTCCCTGCGGACTCTTTATCGGCTACTACGGCGACGAAGAAAAAACCTCAGAATGCTGGCATGACGGACTTTACCACACCGGCGACGTTGCATGGCGAGATGAGGACGGCTTCTATTGGTACGTCGGCCGAATCGACGACGTTATCAAATCGTCCGGCTACCGCATCGGACCGTTCGAGATCGAGAACGTTATTATGGAGCTTCCGTATGTTCTTGAATGCGGAGTTTCCGCCGCTCCCGACGAGGTAAGAGGTCAGGTTGTTAAGGCTTCGATCGTCCTCACAAAGGGCACAGAGCCGACCGAGGAACTCAAAAAAGAGATTCAAACCTACGTTAAGGAGCATACCGCACCTTATAAATACCCGAGAATCGTTGTATTCAAGGATGAGCTTCCCAAGACAACGAGCGGAAAAATCATCAGAAATAAGCTGTAAAAAGTTCAAAGCCACGGTACGATACCATTCGTGCCGTGGCAGTCTGTAAAAAGAGCCTAAAGCTCAGGAAAGTTTTAGGTTTTTTCTACAGACCGGTGGCGACCATTGGTCGTCCTTTTTAATTTCTGCTGACTTTAGAGGACGTGCGATGCCCACATCGCACCTTGAAATTCTTCCTTAATTTGCCTTTTCTTTATCCCTTCCGTCGTCAAGGACGACACCTCCCCTTACCATAAGGGGAGGCTTATTCAGTTTC
>CALBHM010000177.1 GCA_937892835.1 uncultured Ruminococcus sp.
ACGAAAGGTACGGGGCAAGGCTTATTGTGCTTGATATAATGCTGCCGGGAGCGGACGGCTTTTCGGTGCTTGAGAAGATAAGAAAGGAAAGCAACACGCCGATACTTATAGTCAGTGCAAAAACCGAAAAGGAGGACAAGCTGAACGGACTTATTCTCGGAGCTGACGACTACATAGAAAAGCCGTATGACATTGATATTCTGCTTGCAAAGATAAGCGGGATTTTCAAACGGAGATACTCGCTTGATACCGTAACGGACGGCGATATAGTTATAAACCTGTCTGCAAGGACTGTGACAAAAGGCGGCACGGCGGTTGAATTATCCGCAAAGGAGTTTGATTTACTCCTGTTGCTTGTCGAAAACAAGGGGCGGACGCTCAGCAAGGAATATATTTTCAAATCTGTATGGGGAAGCGACAGCTTTTCTGAACAGCAGACGCTCACTGTACATATAAAACGGCTCAGGGAGAAAATAGAGGATAATCCCGCGAAGCCTGAGAGAATAAAGACGATATGGGGAACGGGCTACAGATATGAAAACGTACAATAAAATCATTATAGCCGTGGTTGCCGTAACGGTGCTTATAATTACAGCGGTGAATATTTTGCTTATCACCGACAACAAAGGCAGTAACGACAGAGAGTATCGTGTCGAGATCGGCAGGGTTGCGGAGGATATCAGAAATAACGGGTACAATTCATCAATATCGGAAAATTGCCGATATGTCACCGCTGTTAAAAAATACGGCGGAGATATCGAAAACACCGATATTTTCGATACGGACAGCGACTATGTTATAAAGCTGATAAACGGCGAGCTTTACCGCTTTGAATATAACGCGCAGAGCAAGACCGACAGAACAACGGAGATAGTAATTGTGAACGTTTTTCTCGGCGTTATGGCAGTGCTGACTGTCGCTGTGCTGTTTTATATAAAAAACAAGATCATACTGCCGTTTGAACGGCTGTCCGATGTGCCGTATGAGCTGTCGAAAGGAAATCTGACAATGCCTGTAAAGGAAAGCAAAAGCAGATATTTCGGGCGGTTTGTATGGGGCGTTGATATGCTCAGAGAAAGCATTGAACAGCAAAAGGAGCGCGAGCTTGAGCTTCAGAAAAACAAGAAAACCCTGCTGTTATCCCTTTCGCACGATATAAGGACACCGCTTTCGGCTATAAAGCTGTATTCAAAGGCTCTGTCAAAGGGACTTTATACCGATAAGGCAAAGCAGACCGAGATAGCGGAAAATATTTATGCCAAAGCCGATGAAACAGAGGGATATCTGTCGCGCATAACGCTTGCGTCAAGAGAGGATTTTCTCAGCATAGAAGTAAAAAACGGTGAGTTTTATCTGTCTGAGCTTATTTCGCGGATAAGGGAGTACTATGCGGAGAAATTGTCGCTTATCGGTACGGAATTTACGGTTTCGGAGCATTCCGACTGTCTGCTTTACGGCGATATTGACAGGAGCGTTGAAGCAATACAGAACGTCATTGAAAATGCAATTAAATACGGTGACGGAAAGAAAATAGCGGTAGATGTCGGCGCGGAGGACGGTTGTATTCTCGTAACGGTCAGAAACAGTGGCTGTACGCTTGACGGCGATGAGCTGCCGCATATTTTCGAGAGCTTTCAGAGGGGGAAAAACGCCGTCAATGAAAAGGGAAGCGGACTTGGACTTTATATAGCAAGGCAGATAATGAACAAGATGAACGGGGAGATATTTGCGAGGATAACTGAGGGAGAGTTTGAGGTCGGGTTGGTTTTCGGGAAGGCAGGATAAGAGTAAAGCTACAGTACGGCTGTTGAGCCGGGCTGTAGCTTTTGATTATTTCGGGAGGTGAAGGAAGCCGGCGGTGAATGCGTCGGGGAAAGTGAAGTTGATTTGTTGTTTGCCATTTTCTATACGTCATTCACAAAAAATGTCATAAAGTTTAACTTACTAATTGTGGAAAAAACAGAAATTATGTGAATTTATGAAAAAACACTTGAAATTACCAAAAAAATAGTATATCATTTATTACAAAGCAATATTGCTATTAGAAAGAAGGTTATGTATGAAAAAATCAAGAAAATTTATTGTATCCCTTATATCAGGCATGTGCGCTATGGTTCTTATGATTGCTTCGGCATCAGCAGATTATTCGCCTGCCGCAAAAGCATTAGGTTTTAATTTAGAAAAAAACAGTTATAAAAACATTGGCTGGGTTACTGAACACATCATGAAAGCATATGTAATAGATGAAAGTGCAGTAAAACGTCACTGTGGAACATTAAGAACCCAGACACTTTATGCAACAAGCAAGACTAAGTATTTGCTATCCAATCAAATGGATGTATGGTTAACTCGAACAATCACAGAGGCAAAAAAAACAAAGTACAATGTACCTGGTTTTTTGTTTTTTATGAAAGAAAAAAATATATCGTTTGCCACCAACAAAGTGGTCGAATATGAAACAATGCCTAAAAATATCAAGCTTGCTAATTATATGGCAACATCACCGTCACAAGTTATAACAAAATCTGTTACAAATGGTTGGGAGATAAATAAAAACGCTGCTATTTCTTACGAAAATATAGAAATAGGAAGTGGTACTATGGGACGCTCGTGGTCCAGTACATCTGATGTAATATTATGCACAACATACAATGAATCCAGAACAAACAGATTCAAGGTTACATATAACATCCTTGATCCATATTACAATACTATGAATAGCAAGCAGAGAAGCTATTGCTATGGATTAAACTATTTCTATACTGCAAAATCCGTTTACGGTACCAGTTCTGCAATGAAAAAATATCTTGCACCCTCGAATACAACTGCATATTTCCGTGGTTATTATACAGGAAGCACAATGAACAGTATTTATACAGTTCCGGTCGACGGTTCTGCAAATATTTCATTTTCAGCTATGATAGGAGCGTGAAAAGCAATGATAAAAAAACTAATTTCGATAACTATTTGTTTCTCGATTATTATCAATACACTTTGCGTTTATGCATCTGCAGCATATGACACTACATCCTCGCAACTTGGTTTTGCCATTTCAAAAACACATTACAATCAATTCGGGTACATATTTGAACGGTCGTTTAGCAATTATTATAACGGAAAGAAGGTAGGAATCACTACCTATAGCTATTCCTACTGCCGAGGAAAGCAAAAATCTTTAGGATATTATTCAGATCTTTGTGCAATTAAAATCCTTACAGAACCTCGCAGTATCACGTTAAAAAATGGTTTTCTGTTTTTTAATTGGGACACAAATTATAAATTTAGAATCAATTCACTTTGTGTAGAAAGTGAGAAATCGAAACTCAACACTTCTACCAATCCTTTTGTAGTGAATAAAATAGAATATGCAACAACAGCTGACTCAGCTACTAAGTCATCTACGACTGACAGCTCTCTTTCTTTTTCTGTTCTCGGTACAGCTGGAATTTCTATCAACAAGTCCGAGACGGTAGATAAAAGCATTGTAGATGTTATTGACAACTCGTCAAGAACAAAAATGAAACTTACCTTCACTTTCGGTAATCCAAGCACTTCTGAACAAAAAGAAAGAGTCTACGAACAAACTAACTACTACATTTTGCAGGAATACCTGTCACACAGAAAATCCTATACAAATGTTACATCCTTCAATGCTGTGTATGGTTGTGACGGCAAAACGTCATCGTATAAATACACCGTGTCTACACCATTAAAATTTAAATAAGGAGCAGAAATGATGCAGAAAGTTATAAAAATATCACTTGTGATCATTGGATCTATAATCGTAATAATTGCTTTGATAACAGCAACACTTGTACTTACGGGAAATGTAGAAATAGGTTTTGCTCCTAACGGCAATTTTCAGGTAGTAATTAAGGATGATAACGATAACCTTGATTCTTATGACCAGATAATTCAGTCCACGCTGACTACCTACCCCACCGACATTTTTGTTTACGGAGAGGACTGCAAATTCCGAAAGAATGTTAAGTTCAAGCAGATCGACAGTTTATCTGAGGAAAACCTGAAATCGGACAAGAAATACAAGCTTATTGTATTCAATGACCTGTATGATAAAACAGATCTTACCGATGATGATATTGCCGTTTTGAAAAAATATGTTCTGGAAGGCGACTATGCC
>CALBHM010000178.1 GCA_937892835.1 uncultured Ruminococcus sp.
GTGGTGAAAAAGATAATCAAGCATATAGCACACCCAAAAATCTTTTTCAATAATAGCATCGGTCATACCCATTTTAGCGGCTGTGTTGTGAAACAGAGCCTTTTTATCGATTTCGTTAAGTTTTGCAATATCTCTCATTACTTGTCACCTTTGCAAATTACTTTAATGTATTCATAAACCCATGAAGTGGCGGATTTTGCTTCCGTCAGGATCTTTTTTTTCTCTTCTTCGCTGAGTGCTTTTTTTAAGCGGCAAATGATTTGCTCAGATACATTGTTCTTGCCGAGTGCTTTCAGTGCCTGAATAGTCAGCGCCGTTTTATAGGAAAGCTTAGATATTTCCTTATTCGTTGTTCGCTTGAATTTTATCACGGTGTTGTCAAAAGAATATTCTTTATACGCACCGTCCGACACATATACCCACTGAGAAGGAACTTGAGTTGAGAGCCCCAAAAGATTCAGCGCTGTATCGCCGCAGGGAACAATCGTCCAACCGAAATTGCGGGCAAGTGCATGAGCAACCTTATTCGGTGACGGTGCAACGGTTTCGCCGAGCAGTTCGTTATATTCCGGCTTATAATAAACGCCGAACAGTATTTTTTTGACAAGCCCTTCGTCGGCAAGGCGAAGCAATGCCATATTAACAGTCTTTTTATCGGTAATATCGGTAAAATCTGTTGACACAAAAACAGAGCCGTTTTCAGACTTTGTTATTATATTTCGTATTTGGTTTAGATAATTCGGTCGCTTCATTCCAATGCACCTTCCGTAAGCAGCGGTGTTATACGAATTTATTATACACTATTTTCTACGAAAAATCAAGCATTTACAGAAAATAGTGAGCGCTATTTTCTACCAAACATTTTGAATGCGCAAAAAGCGGAGCCGAAGCCTCGCTTTTTCAGATATAAATCAGTTCGGCATTTACAATACCGATTACCCTTGCTTTAATGCTGTTCATCTGGCTAACCCATTCCACTTGATTTTCTGCTTTGAGTTCTTCGGTAATGCCTTCAAGTCCAACATACTGTTTTGTCAACAACTCAAACATTTCCCGTGCGTTTTGGTCGAGATCGGTCAGATACTGCTCAAGCGTACCGTTTAACCGCATTGCATTGATAACCGTCGGATTATTCTTTTTCAGAAAGTTATAATGTCTTTGTCCCCACAAACCTACTCTTGATACAAATTCGTCTTTCATGTAGTAAACCTCCTTTGCGAGTATATTATAACGCAAAAGAAGGTAACTTAAAAATGTGCGAAAATGCAAAAATCCCTCTGCCGAAAAATCGGTAGAGGGATTTCGTTTCAAATATACAAGCTTACCTTAATGTCTTTCCAGCGGTGCACACGGTGCTTTGTGGAATCGGCATACAGGTATCTTACGGCATCCTCTTTTGTGAGTGTAAACTCAGCAAATTTGGTATACTTGATTAGTTCCTGCCGTCCTTGATAGCTGCCTGTGCTGCTGCAAGTCTTGCGATCGGTACACGGAAGGGTGAGCAAGATACATAAGAAAGACCGATCTTGTGGCAGAACTCAACAGATGAGGGATCGCCGCCGTGCTCGCCGCAGATACCAACGTGCATATCGGGACGTGTAGCCTTACCAAGCTTTATAGCCATTTCCATCAGCTTGCCAACGCCAACCTGGTCGAGCTTAGCGAAGGGATCGTTCTCGAAGATCTTAGCGTCATAGTAAGCATTGAGGAACTTACCTGCGTCATCACGTGAGAAGCCGTATGTCATCTGTGTAAGGTCGTTTGTACCGAAGCAGAAGAACTCAGCTTCCTTAGCGATCTCGTCAGCTGTAAGAGCAGCTCTGGGGATCTCAATCATTGTACCAACTTCGTACTTGAGGTCAGAGCCTGCTTCCTTGATAACAGCGTCAGCTGTTTCAACAACGAAGTTCTTAACGTACTTGAGCTCCTTAACGTCGCCAACCAGAGGAATCATGATCTCAGGAACGATTGTCCAGTCGGGGTGATTCTTCTTAACTTTTAATGCAGCCTTGATAACAGCCTTTGTCTGCATCTTAGCAATTTCGGGATATGTTACTGCAAGACGGCATCCTCTGTGACCCATCATGGGGTTGAACTCGTGGAGACCTGCAATGATGGTCTTGATCTGCTCAACGGTCTTGCCCTGAGCCTTTGCAAGAGCCTCAATGTCAGCTTCCTCAGTAGGAACGAATTCGTGGAGAGGAGGATCGAGGAATCTGATTGTTACAGGGTTGCCCTCGAGTGCCTCGTAGAGAGCTTCAAAGTCGCCCTGCTGCATAGGTTCGATCTTAGCAAGAGCTGCTTCTCTCTCTTCAACTGTATCC
>CALBHM010000179.1 GCA_937892835.1 uncultured Ruminococcus sp.
CGGCGACGGATTCATCAAGTGCAAGGCTCTTGACGACCGTGCAGGCTGCGTAATACTTATCAATATGATAAAATCCGACTTGCCTTATGATATGTATTTCAACTTCGCAACGGGCGAGGAGGTTGGTCTCGGTTCGGCAGGTACTGCGGCATACAGGGTTAATCCCGACTATGCGATAGTTGTTGAAACTACGACTGCGGCTGATCTTGCCGATGTGCCGGAGAACAAAAAGGTCTGCAAACTCGGAGAGGGTGCGGTTATTTCGTTCATGGACAGACGCACAATTTATTCGAGAGAGCTTTTTGACAAGGCTTTTGAGCTTGCGAAACGAGACGGAATCAAGGCTCAGGTCAAGGCGGCCGTTGCAGGCGGTAACAATGCAGGCGTTATCCACAAGACGGCAGGCGGGATAAAGACGATCACGGTTTCAATGCCGTGCCGCTATCTTCATTCGCCGTCATGCGTGCTCAAGGCGGAGGATATAACCGAGAGCGAACGCATTATTCGTGCATTGGCCGAGGAATTTGCCGATGCTTAAGGCGGTCGAAAAGGGCGATTCGGCGTTTGTCGAATTCTGTCGGCGTGATGTTTTCGGCACGAGAATCGCATGTCTTTATAATTGCTATTCGACGGATTATGACTTTGTGAAATTCTGGAAGCAGATTGACGATGACGGAAATATAATTTCCGCAGTCAGCAGGATTGACGGCGACGCAACGCTCAGTTCAACGGGCGAGAACACCGAGGAGGTTTATACCTTCCTGAAAATTGTAGGCTTTCGCACCGTTCAATGCGAGAAACGAATCGCAGAGCTGATGGGCGCAGAATCGTCGCTTGACGGCTACGTTGTAGAATACATTAAAAATCAAAATGATATAAAAGAAATTCAGGCGGATAACATATTCCGTCCGAAGGAAATTTATGATATAATCAAATCGGCAAATCTGGTCGGAGTGGGGGATTATCTCCCGTGGCTCTCGGACACGACGTTCAGACTCAACAGGGGAGCAACCTCGGCTTTGTCTGCTGTCTATGACGGAAAAATCGTTGCCTGTGCGATGAAGCTTTTCTCGACCGAGACGGCGACGCTTCTCGGAGCGGTGGCAACCCGTCCCGAATACAGGGGCAGGGGGTTGGCAGGCGCACTTGTGACAAGGCTTGCCGAGAGTGAAAAAAATAAACGTGTCGAGCTTCTTTGCAAGCATGACAGCATAGTTGAATTTTATAAATCAATAGGATTTGAAGTAAAAAACGAATGGAGTATAATAACCGATGAACAATGAATTCTTTCAGGTGAGCGAAAAGGTAGCTTCTGCAGCGGACGAAGCACTGAAGAAGATTCAGCCCTGTTTCGCAAAGACAGATGAAATTACCGAATACAATCAGCAAAAGGTTCTTTCAGCTTTTATTAAGAACGGCGTAAGCGAAGCGATGTTCGCAGAGAGCACGGGCTACGGCTACGGCGACAGAGGACGTGACGTAATAGACAAGGTTGCGGCGGATATTTTTTGCGCCGAGGATGCACTTGTCCGCCATAACTTCACCTGTGGCACTCATACCTTAGCGGTTGCGCTTTTCGGTATGCTTAGACCGGGCGATACAATGCTTTGCGTTACGGGACTTCCATATGACACGATTCATTCCGTCATTGGAATTGACGGTAAGGGCGACGGCTCGCTTGCCGATTACGGAGTTACATACAAGCAGGTTGACCTCAAAAACGAAAAGCCTGATTACGACGAAATCGCAAAGAGGGTAAAGGAGGAACAGCCGAAGCTTGTTTATATTCAGCGTTCAAGAGGTTATTCTCTACGCCCGAGCCTTTCCTGCGAGGAGATAGCTAAGATAATCGAAATCGTCAAGGCAAACAGCAATGCCGACGTTATGGTTGACAACTGTTACGGCGAGTTCACTCAAAAAATTGAGCCGACTCAGGTCGGAGCGGATATAATCGCAGGCTCACTCATCAAGAATGCAGGCGGCGGAATTGCCAAAACAGGAGGCTATGTTGCCGGCAGAGCGGATCTGGTTGAAAAAATTTCCTATCGTCTGACGACCCCGGGCCTCGGACGTGAGGTTGGCGCAACGCTCGGCCATTCCCGTGAGCTTTTTATGGGACTTTTCTTCGCTCCGCACACCGTGGGCGAAGCAATTAAATCCGCACGCTTTGCTGCCGCACTTTTTGAGGAGTTTGGATTCGGTACGACCCCGAAAAGCACGGACGACAGATTTGATATCGTTCAAAGCGTACTTCTTCGCAATGAAGAAAATCTGATAGCTTTCTGCCAGGGTATGCAAAAGGGCGCACCGATTGATTCGTTCGTAACTCCCGAGCCGTGGGATATGCCCGGCTACGACAGCAAGGTTATCATGTCGGCAGGCGCATTCACCGGCGGTGCTTCAATCGAGCTTTCGGCCGACGCTCCGCTCAGAGAGCCGTTTGCAGTCTATATGCAGGGCGGTCTTAATTTCCACAGCGCCAAGGTCGGCATAATGCTCGCCGCAGAAGAAATGGCAAAAAGAGGATTGATATAATTGAAATACGACGGAATTTTCCCCGAAACACTTGCACTCATGGCGCAGAACAGATTTGAAAACAGCAAGGCATTTTACGAGGAGCACAAGCAGGAGCTGAAGGACGGCTTCACCGTTCCGCTTCGGCAGATTGCAATGGCTCTCGGCAGCAAGGTCTTTGAGCTTGACGACATGATTGTTACCGACCCTGTCAGAATGGTGTCAAGAATCAGGCGTGACAACCGCTACACAAAGGATAAATCTCTGTACCGTGACCACCTTTGGGTAATGTTCATGCGCAATAAGCATGAATGGGTGAATTATCCCTGCATGTGGTTTGAGGTCAATCAGGATTGCTGGGGCTACGGAGTGGGCACATATTACGCCGACGCTCAGTTTTGGGAGCTTTACAGGAAGTCACTTATCGAGCGACCCGAGGAGTTTTTACATGCCATTCACCGTGCAGAAAAGGTAGGTACTGCTTGTTTGAATGACTACTATAAAAAGAAAAAGCCGGGCGAGCCTATCCCGGAGGTCGAACCTTATTACAATATGAAATCAATAGGCTACATGGCTGTCAGGACGGATTTCAAAACTCTGCAAAGTGAAAAAGTTATTGATGAAGTCGGCAAGGCTTTCGACGAATATGCCGAGCTTTATCTTTTCCTTAAATCAATTTCAGACGAAAGGACGATGTTAAAATGAATTTCAAAGGCTTCAAAAGCGGCACGGATATCCGTGGCTACGGCGCAGAGCAGTTCAGCAATGAGCCGCTATATCTCAGCGACGAATTTGTAATGGCTGTTGCCGAAAGCTTCGCAAATTGGATCGGCGCAAGAACAGGAAAATACACCAACGAGATAAAGGTCTCAATCGGACGTGATTCAAGAGTTTCCGGCCCGAGAATCATGGCGGCGGCAATTACTGCGCTGACGGCAAAGGGCGTTAAGGTCTACAACTGCGGTCTTGCTTCCACTCCGGCAATGTTCATGTCAACGCTTGACCTCAAATGCGACGGTGCAATTCAGATAACGGCGAGCCATCACCCGTGGGAGAGAAACGGCCTTAAGTTTTTCACTCCGGACGGCGGACTTGAGGGCGAAAACATCGCCGAGCTTCTCAACATGGCAGAGGAAATCTACGGCAAATCATACAGAGCCGAGCCGACGCTCTGCGTTGAAAACGATTATATGAAAACCTATTGCTCACATTTGCGTGAGATGATAAAAAAGGGTGTTAACGCCGAGAACTACAACAAGCCGCTTGAGGGCTTCAAGATTATCGTTGACGCAGGCAACGGCGTCGGCGGCTTCTATGCGACCGATGTTCTCGCTCCGCTCGGTGCTGACATTGAGGGCAGTC
>CALBHM010000180.1 GCA_937892835.1 uncultured Ruminococcus sp.
CCCCGAGGCGATTGAAAAGATACACTTCTGGTCGAATCAATCTAAGGAAAATGTTAACTATTATCTTCATAATGAGATTGGTTATAACTACAGGATGTCCAATATTTGCGCCGGTATCGGCAGAGGACAGCTGAAAAACATGGATGAAAGAATTGCAGCAAGAGTTCGCAATTATGAGTTCTATAAAAAAGCATTTGCTGACCTTCCGGTGGAAATGGCTCCGGTGCTTGAAGGCTGTCAGCCGAACTTTTGGCTGAGCGTTATAACAATAAACGAAGGAAGTAGCGTTACTCCGAACGATATTTTTAAGGCTCTTGAGGATAATAATATAGAATCAAGGCGTGCATGGAATCCGATGCATAATCAGCCGATTTTTTCCGAGATGGATTTCATCAGCTGCAAGGAAGGCGAAAGCGTAGGAAATGATATTTTCCGTCGAGGAATTTGTATGCCTTCAGGAACGGCGATGACGGAGGAGGACCTTGAGAGAGTCGCTTCCGTTTTCAGAAGCGTTTTTGAAAATAAATAATAACAACCCGGACAGGCTATCGGTTTAAATAGCCTGTCTTATTTAGGTTTTAACACAGTTTGTCACAGAGGTGATATTTTGGCAGTAAAAAAGGATCACATAAGGAATTTTTCTATAATAGCTCACATTGATCACGGTAAATCAACGCTTGCCGACCGTTTGCTTGAATTGACGCAGTCTGTTGCGATTCGTGATATGACGGAGCAGCTTCTTGATGATATGGATCTTGAAAGAGAAAGAGGAATTACCATCAAGGCACATGCCGTTAAGCTCAATTACACGGCGAAGGACGGCGAGGAATATGAGCTTAACCTGATTGACACCCCGGGTCATGTGGACTTTAACTATGAGGTTTCACGTTCATTGGCTGCGTGTGAGGGCGCATTGCTGATTGTTGACGCATCACAGGGTGTTGAAGCCCAGACGCTTGCCAATACCTATCTTGCACTGGATCATGACCTTGAAATTGTTCCTATAATAAATAAGATTGATTTGCCTGCCGCAGATCCCGACCGTGTTGCGGAAGAGGTTGAAGAGGTTATCGGTCTTGATTGCTCCGATGCTCCGAGAGTTTCCGCAAAGACGGGTGAAAATGTTGAAGCCGTGCTTGAAAAAATTGTTTCGGATATTCCGGCTCCGCTGGATTCCGATGATAATAAACCGCTTAGAGCACTTGTTTTTGACTCGGTTTACGATAACTATAAGGGCGTTATTGTTTATGTCCGTGTTGTTGATGGAAAAATTAAAGCCGGCGACACAATGAGAATGATGGCGACCGGTGCGGAATTTACCGTTGTTGAAGTAGGTTACATGAGAGCGACTTCAATGGAGCCTGCTGCCGAGCTTACTTCGGGTGAAGTTGGATATATAACCGCTTCAATTAAAACCGTAGGCGATGCAAGAGTCGGCGATACCGTTACAACTGCGGAATATCCTGCCGAGGAGGCTTTGCCCGGCTACAGAAAGGTCAATCCTATGGTTTTCTGCGGTGTTTATCCCGCCGACGGAGCCGACTATGAAGCTTTGCGTGATGCTTTGAGCAAGCTTCAGCTTAACGATGCTTCGCTTTCTTTTGAGCCTGAGACCTCCGGAGCATTGGGATTCGGTTTTCGCTGCGGATTTCTCGGATTGCTTCATTTGGAAATAATTCAGGAACGTTTGGAGCGAGAATATGACCTTGACCTTGTGACCACAGTTCCGAGTGTTGTTTACAAAATTCATTTAACCGACGGCTCGGTTATCGAGATTGACAATCCGACGAAATATCCCGATCCTGCGTTTATCGACTATTGTGAAGAGCCGATAACCAATGCAAACATCTATGCGCCGAACGAGTATGTCGGTGCAATTATGGATCTTTGCCAGGAACGTCGCGGAGTTTTCAAAAATATGACCTATGTTACTCCGGATCGTGTCGACATTGCCTATGACCTGCCGCTGAATGAGATTATTTATGATTTCTTTGATGTGCTTAAGTCAAGAACAAAGGGTTATGCATCGTTCGATTAT
>CALBHM010000181.1 GCA_937892835.1 uncultured Ruminococcus sp.
GAATATTATATACATATCCGCAGAGGAATAGGAAAAGGCGGCAGAGAACGGTACAGTCCGATTGTCGGGAAGAATTCGGATCAGATAATAGAGAGAATGAAAGATACTCCGAACAATAAAAAAGTTTGGGAACATATACATTCCTGTGCTGACATTCATAGTTACCGGGGCGATTATGCAACAATGATATATAAAGCTCATGCACGGGATATAAGGGATATTCCGTATGACACAATAAACCGAGGCACCGGAAGAAAAATGCAGAGCGAGGTTTATCATTGCAAAAAAGATGAAGCGGGAAAGAAACTTGATAAGGCTGCAATGCTTGTTTGCAGTAAAGCTCTCGGACATAATCGTATAGATGTGGTTGCAAACAACTATATCAGAGGCTTATAAGGGGGCGTTGCTATGGCTGAATTTGTGAAAAAAATGGCTTTGGGATATAAGGCCGTGCCGGGTGGATATTCCGATGGGGAATGCTCGCACGTAATTTTAACTAAAACAGAATACGAGAATCAGAATTGGGAAATAAAAAAGGCTGAACGGAATGTAACCGATATTACGGTTGAATGTAGTCGGCAAATACGGCAGGCGGAGAGTGAAGCTGAAAGAAAAATAAAGGCTGCAGAGGAAACCTCGATAATGCAAATTTCCGAAATGAAGCGCCAACTTGAAAAAGAACAAGAGGAAAGCGCATATCAGCGCCGGCTAAATGAAAATCTTTTGAGAATTAACCGGGAGCGTGCAAATGCCGATAGAAAACTCAAGCCGAAAAAAGGTCACACCGGATATGTTGTAGTTAATTCAAAAGAATATGAGTATAAATATCGTGAAGATAAAAGGACATTGACTTCGGTTATGTTGT
The DNA here is from genome assembly GCA_937892835.1 of uncultured Ruminococcus sp. GTDB lineage: Bacteria > Bacillota > Clostridia > Oscillospirales > Acutalibacteraceae > CAG-488. Next base: position 866 of record CALBHM010000181.1, read on the forward strand.
GGCAAACTATTTTAGAAAGTCCGTATAAAGTAAAATTTTCGGTTGAACAGGCAAGAAAACAAATGTATGAGGAATTATTCAAAAATCATATTATAGGCAAAATTGGTGTTTACGGTTACTGGGATATTGACTATGAAAATATGATTGAAAACGAGTTATATAAAACCGAGTATATTGATAAAAATATTGCAGTAAAATATCAGTTACAGGCAAATTATAAAACAGGATTTTGGGAAATAATTATATTACATACAAAACCTCTTGAAAATGTTCCTGATGATATGATGAGATACAACTACTCTTAGAGGCTCAAAAAGGGGTCTTAAATCGTTTTTAAGACAACTATATGAGTATTTATATGAAATAGGCTTAAAACGATTAAAAGCGGTCTATAATAATAGATATTTGTTTTTTTTGTTTATTAAAAACAGTAAACTGCATATAATAATAACAAGCAATGTTATAGCAATATCGTAGCACAATGCTTGACAAAAGGACTGTTATGTGGTATAATAATTAAAAATGATTGAGAGGAGAATTTTTATGGCTCAGATTAGTTTTCGTGTTGATGATGATGTAAAGTTAAGTGCCGAACAGACACTTGACACTATTGGATTGAGTATGTCATCGGTATTAAATGTTTTTTTGAAAACGATAGCAAGAGAAAAACGAATACCTTTTGAACTTACTGCTGATCCGTTCTATTCTGCAAGCAATATCAGATATTTAGAGCAGAAAATGGAAGATTATAAAAATGGTAAATTGAAATTTACGGCTCATGAGCTGATAGAGGAGTAACTTATGCAGATAAATGATATAAAATGGGATTTTGATGCATGGGAAGATTACCTTTATTGGCAAATGCACGATAAGAAAAATTTGAAAAGAATAAATCAACTACTAAAGGATATAAGGCGTAGTCCGTTTGACGGCATTGGAAAACCGGAACCGCTAAAGGCAAATCTATCCGGATGGTGGAGCCGGCGGATAGATGAAGAACATAGGCTTGTTTATATGATTGAAAAGGAAACGGTTTTAATTTTTTCGTGTAGAGGACATTATGAGTAAGGTCAAGCAGCTTAATTTTCTGCTTGACCTTTATCTTTTATAAGATTTCTTTTCCTGCCGGCTTTCCAAAGTCAAGTTCGATAGGCTCATAATTTCCGGTAAAATTTTCAAAAAGTTTTTCTATGCTGATTTTTTTATGTTCGTTTCTGAAATCCGGATTTTTCATCTGCTCATTTAATGGCTTTTTTAATTTCTTGTCCAAGACAATCACCTCATACTCATATTATACTTGCATTTGAAAAGGCTGTCAAGGTTATATAATTTTTGAGTAATAGGGAATAATAAATGTGCGGAAAAAATTCATTGATAATATATGCCCCGCAGTAGCCGTAGGCTACACCCGGAAAAATAAAAAATGTCTTTATTGCATACAATAAATTTGTCACGGACTCTTGAATTTTTGAAAAATTTATGGTATTATAAAAGTGTAAAAAAACTATATTGATAATATATGCCCCCCCTAAGCCCTTTAGGGCTAGTTAAAAAAAAATAAAATAAACTATCTTTTTTTATATCAGTGGAAAAAGTCGGAGAGGGATATGGGGGTGAGCGTAACCTGTGGTAAGAGTGTGTAAACTCCAAAGGAGTTTTCCACGCTTTCCATAGGTGGAGCGAGGGGGAAAAGGGAGAGGTGACTTTTTCTTTAAGGGAGCGTAAGCGACCGCTTTTTTGCTCTCCCTTTTCCCCCTGATTTTCTTTTTGTTACTTTTTCTTTTGTTGGAGGTGTTGTTATGTTGTCTGATAAGTCTGAATTGTTGAAAAGGCAGCAGCTATTATATACAGAAAAAAATACATATTTAAGACAGTTTTTTGAGGAAGTTGAGCCGTATGATTTTTATCGGTATATTTTCCCTGTTGGAGCTTTTGAGCGTAAAGGTCATTTTGAAGATAATAAACCTAATGCTATTGCGGTTTCGATAGACAGAGGTAATAAGGGGATTGCTGTGGAGATTGAGGGGAACGGAAACGCAAGACGATATACTGTTACTGATGAGCTTCAGGAGATTGGAGATTTGGTTGGTACGGATTTTACCATTATGTCTCCAATTTCATATTTTGGTAAGCGGAGAGCCGGAAAGAATGCTCGGTATCTTTATGCTATTGTTTTTGACCTTGATGGTGTTGGTATGCCACAGCTTCGTGATGTTATTCATCAGATGAGTAATGATATTCTTCCAAAGGCTACGTTTATTGTTAATAGTGGTACAGGTTTGCATTTGTATTATGTTCTTGACGATTCAATTCCTATGTATCCGCAAAATCAAAAATATTTGAAAGAGTTAAAATATTCTTTGACAAGGCAAATCTGGAACAGATACACATCTACTATTAAAGAGCCGCAAGTACAGGGTATTATGCAAGGGTTCAGAGTTATTGGAAGTAGTTCTAAATTGGGTAAGGAATTTCCGGTTGTTGCCTTTTCATTTGGTGATAGAATTTCTGTTGATAAGCTTATTTCTTTTATTCCTGCTTCAAACGGAGAACGTCAGAAAGTACAGGGTATTATGACAAAGAGCCGGTTATCAATTGAGGAAGCAAAAGAAAAATATCCCGATTGGTATGAAAAACGAGTGGTGAGAAAAGAAAGACGTGGGCGTTGGGTTATCAAAAGAGATTTATATGATTGGTGGCTTAACCGAATTAAGTCGGAGATTAAAGTAGGTCATAGATTTTACGGAATAATGACTTTAGCTATATATGCGAAAAAATGCAGTATTGATGAAAAGGAATTGAGAAAGGACGCATATTCTCTATTAGATATTTATGATGAAATGAGTGTTGAAGATATTAACCGTTTTACCAAAGATGATATACAGTGTGCGCTAGAGATGTTTAATGAGGACTATGTGACATTCCCGAGAGATGATATTGCAAAACTGTCTGGTTTGCAGATTGAAAAAAATAAAAGAAATTATTTGAAACAATCTGACCATTTGCAAATTGCAAGGGCTGTTAGAGATGTAAAAGTTAAGTTAAATGGAAAAAGTGATTGGAGAGAGGGTAGTGGTAGAAAAAGTAAAAAAAGCGTTATCCTTGAATATATGAAATTAAATTCGGAACAAAAAAACAAGTCTGTTATTGCAAGGGAATTGAATTTAAGTAGACCGACTGTTATTAAATACTATGATGAAATAGTTGCCGAGCTGCAGCAGGAACGGCAACGTTCCGAGCGAATGAAACAACTTGAAAAAGACGGTCATATTACTGTGAAAATAACACCGTCACAAGAATTGAGCGATTATCTAATAGAAAATTTATATGGGGATATTGACAAATAAAAATTTTTAATGTATAATACTACTAAGTAAACAAAGTAAGTTAAGTGAGCATACTATATTATGAGGTGATATTATGAATAATGCAAAAAGTGTTACTTGTTCTTTTACTATGGATAGGGATATTTACAATGCCTATAAAAGTATTGTTGCAAGAAACGGAGAGAATGTTAAGGGCAATATTGTAAAATATATGCTTAATGTTATTCAGTTTGAAACTCCAAATGCAGATACTATTGAGGCTATCGAAGAAGTGCAGAGGTTAAAAGCTGATCCGCATAAAAAAACTTATAATTCCTTTGCAGAAATTTTAGGAGAATTGGACAATGAGTAAAAAATATAAAATTGTCCAGACTGGGCGCTTTAAAAAAGATTTGAAGATTGTAAAAAAGAGAGGGTATGACCTTTCTCTGATAGGTGATGTTGTTGATGCGTTGGCTGCAGGAGAAGTCCTGCAGTCAAAATACAAAGACCATAGTTTACTTGGAAATTATAAAGGGTGCAGAGAATGCCATATAACTCCTGATTGGCTTCTGATATATGAAATTGCAGAGGATGAATTATTTTTGTATTTAACCAGGACAGGAACGCATAGCGATATGTTTTAATAGCGAATAAAGGAATAACTTGTTATGATTGAAAATATATCTACCAAAGATGAACTTTTGACTATTCAAGAGTTCGCAATTTTAGTACATAGAAAACCACAGACAATATATAAGCAGTTGAACAACCGATTAAACCCGTATGTTCAACTGGTTGACAACCAAAAAATGCTGAAAAAATCAGCAATTTTTGAAATTTACGGTATAACGGTTGAACAACCAATTCAACCAGAGTTGAACAACTCATTCAACCCAAATTCAACGGATGAAATCGAATTTTTAAGAGGACAAGTCACACATTTACAAGCCGAGCTTGAAAAAGAGCGAGAACATAACCGGGAGAAAGACAAACAGCTCCTTGACACATTAAATAAATTGGCTGAAAGTCAAGCGGCGTTAGCAGCAGGACAGGCAGCTGATAAACAAAAGGCGTTGGCGGAAAAAATAATTGAGGGGCAGCGGCCTGAAAATATTGCAACAATAAAAGGTAACAAAGAAAAAGTTAAGATTGGAAAAATATTTGGCAAACTTTTTAGAAATCATTGACTTTTTAAGAAAATTGTGATATAATCAAATTATCAAAATACAGATAGGGAGGGATTAACGATGGTTTTATTATTTACTTATAGGAATTCTTGTGACGAATTACTGCCATTGTTATATTCCTTTGAAAAAAACTGAACAGAGAGTATCAATGCACAGTAGAGTTGACACATAAGTTATTCCTATAAGTTTAGGTATAATTTATGTGTTTTTTGTTAGCTGGAAAAGGTGGAATTAAAACAAGATTAAATAAATTAGACAATGTGTATATAGGAAAGGAGCAAGTTATGAAAAAGTTATTTATTAGTATAATATGTGTAATATCGTGTCTAACTTTAAATTCGTTGTTTGTTTTAGCGGAAGAATCGGATATGAATCAAAATTATGTAAATATAGCTCAGGAAGTGGTACAACAACATGTTGTGAGTGTTGATACGGGAGAAAAGCAACAGAATTATAATGATGTTTCAACAGCAGTAGACACATATTTGAGCAATAAAGAAGCAGTAGCTGCTAAAGATTTACAGAAAAATAATTATAATGTGGAAACATCAGTAGTTGATTACAAAGTATCTGATGGAGTAACTTATATAAAGATAAATGTAATTGCTTCGTGGAATTATGTAGAAGATATTGATTCAGGATATGGTAAGGACATAGATGTTTTAATAGATAATGCAACTGGAAAAGTTATAGATGTATATGAACAGTTTAACGAATTTGATAATATTGTTCGGGGCGATAATGTCAATATTCTAAATGCGAATGAAAGACTAACAGATGAGGTTGCCTCGGTATCATCTCGTGTATATGCTAATAAGATGAAAGATGTTGAACTTATGATAGAAAAAAACATAGAAGATGATAGGGCTTCGTTAGAAAATAAAGTTAGTCTTATGAGTACAAATGCTTACTCTTGGATTTACCATGATGATGTAGTTGCATATGCCAGAGCAAATTATAATAAAGATACACCGGCAAGAGGAAATGCCTCTGTTCCTTAAGGTGCCATTAGTAACAGGAAGAACTGGTGATGGCGCATATAATAATAATCAGACGGCAACAAGTGTATATGGTTCTAATGCAAAGAGAATTTTACATTTATATAACTATGGAGCATAATTATTTTGAAATTCAAAAGAAATAACACCGAGCTTATGAGTAGCTCGGTGTTATTTCTTTTAGTAAAACGGTTTACCCGATTTACGCAAACAGCGTGAACGGGTAAACCGTTTTACGGATATTTTACATAGTATGTTGACAAAGATTTTAAGTTGTGGTATAATAGAAAATGATAAAAAGGCTCGTCTGAGCGAGGGTAAATAGGACTTAGGCTCAGAGCGTTCCGGCAGTTTGCCGGAGGTGTATTATTTTATAATACAGAAGCCATATAGGTTTGATGCGCCTATGTGATACAAGGCTTGCCTTAGTAACCTTTGTGAATTGGAAAAGTGTATCATTGACCTTTGCACCGGTAATCTTTTGAAAGTGCATTGTAAGTAAAAGTATCGTGAGTGTAGCCGGACATACTGATAAAGTGCCGGAGAGAGGCTGTACTCTACAAAAAGCCGACAGAACCTTAACTGCCGTAGAAAGTTATAAAATAATAAATAAGGCTGCACACATAAGCAAGAAGAAAAAGTGTAGGAAGAAATTCCAACCCGGTCACACATAAGACCTAAAAAAGTGTACTTTTGCTGAATGTCGGGGATTTTATTACGGCAGGAGGCGGCTTTGCTTTAACACATTTGAACAACAGGGAAAGGAGGTTTTTCTGTTGGGAAGAAAAAATAAATCGTACTCAAAGACTCTTCATCAGCAAGCGTATGAGAAATTGACAAGTATGCAAGCGTTTGGAGAAAGTAAAAAAGAGGCGGTCAAAGACGGAACGGATAAAGAAAAAATTTTTTCTTTTAACACCTACAAAAGTTATTGGAAACATATAAAATATTTCATCAAGTATGTGCAGGAGAAATATCCGAAATGTACTACGATGAAAAGTGCAAAAAAATATGTGAATGAATGGCTGCAGAAGCGTGAGGCAGAGGGAATGTCTGCACCGACAATGCACCTCGAGGCGAAAGCATTAGGAAAATATTATGGTATAAGTCCCGATGATGAAAATTATTATAAGCCTCCGAAGCGGCACAGGGAAAACATCACCAGAAGCCGGGGCGATGCAGTTAGAGATAAACATTTTTCAAAGGCAAATAATGATGAATTGATAAAGTTCTGCAAAGGAACCGGTTTAAGACGGTGCGAATTAAATGCTATAAAAGGCTGTGATATAATAACTAAAACCGACATCGAGGCGGAGATTTTAAAACTTGAAAATATTCCTGAAGAAAAGCGGACAGAGAGCGTAGAAAAAAGGCTTGATATTCTGAAAGATACAAGGCTTTTTGATGAGGAATATTATATACACATCCGCAGAGGGATAGGAAAAGGCGGCAGAGAGCGGTACAGTCCGATTGTCGGGAAGAATGCGGATCAGATAATAGAGAGAATGAAAGATACTCCGAACAATAAAAAAGTTTGGG
>CALBHM010000182.1 GCA_937892835.1 uncultured Ruminococcus sp.
CTTGTGCTTGCGCTGTTCTTCTCGCTTCCGCTTCTTATTACGTTCTTCTCGTCAAAGGAGAAGGATTCGAGAGACATCGTTGTACCTCCGGTTAATCTTCCGAATATGCTCAACGAGTACAAGCTCGTTTTCAAAAACAAGTCATTCAGACAGTATTTTGCCCTCAGTACGTTTTATTCGATTTCAAAGGGCTTCTACAATAACTCAAATCAGTATTTCATAAAGCATGCTGCAAAACGTTGGAACAAGTATAACATCCTCAACACTGTTGCAGGCGTCGCCGAGGCTTCAGGATTCCCGATTAACTATGCGCTGACGATGAAATACGGTAAACAGCTCTGTGGTAAGCTGCTCGGCCCTATTATGATAGTCGGTCTTGCAATTTCGCTTTTCGTCAATGAGAGCACGCCAACGTGGGTTCTTTATCTCGCATCTGTTCTTTATTGCTTTGGATTTTCGGGCGTGGGCTTCGTCGGAACTAACACTCAACCCGATGTTACCGACGTTGACGAGCTTATCACCGGCCGCCGACGTGAGGGTGTTATTTCAACGTTCTCGTCGCTTATCAAAAAGACTATCAACGGTCTTATGGCAGCTCTGACAGGTTATATCCTTGCTGCTTTCGGTTTCCATACAGGCGAGGGTGCGGTTCAGACAACAATGGGTATGTTCGGCATCAAGTTTACATATTCTATTTTGCCGATTATTTTCGCCCTGTTTTCGATTATCGGAATTTATCGCTACAAGATGACAAAGAGCGATCATGAGCTTATCAAGAGAGCGATAGCCGAAAAGAAAGAAACGGGTAAGGCTGTTCTTTCGGCCGAGGAAAGAAAAATTTGTGAGGAAATTGCCGGTCAGGAATGGGGCAACATGTGGATAGGCAAGGCCGAAATCCCCGAAGAGCTTGCAGAGCTGACTGAAGTAAATACAAACAACTGACGGAGGTATTTTTATGACACGTTATGAATATGCAAAAGCAAAATACGCCGAGATAGGCATTGATACGGAAAAGGTTATCGAAACTCTTGCGAATGTTCCGGTTTCCGTTCACTGCTGGCAGGGCGATGATGTTACCGGATTTGACTCGAAGCAGGCACTTTCCGGCGGAATTCAGACCACGGGCAACTATCCCGGCAAAGCAACCACTCCCGAGGAGCTTATGGCTGACCTTGACAAAACTTTTTCGCTCGTTCCGGGTAAGAAAAAGCTTAATCTCCATGCGAGCTATGCTATTTTTGAGGACGGTGAATTTGCCGACAGAGATAAGATTGAGCCAAAGCACTTTGCAAAATGGGTAAAGTTCGCTAAGGACAGGGGAATGGGCATTGACTTTAACCCGACGTTTTTCTCTCATCCGATGGTTAAGGACAATCTTACGCTTTCCTCGCCCGACGAAGAGGTTCGCAAGTTTTGGGTAAATCACGGCAAGGCATGTCTTAAAATTGCCGAGTATTTTGCAAATGAAACAGGCGTTCCATGCGTAATGAATATTTGGATTCCCGACGGATACAAGGATATCCCGGCCGACAGACTTGCTCCGAGAGCGAGATTCAAGAAGTCACTTGACGAGATTCTTTCAATTCCTTATGACAAGAGCAAGGTTTATATCACGCTTGAATCCAAGGTTTTCGGAATCG
>CALBHM010000183.1 GCA_937892835.1 uncultured Ruminococcus sp.
ATGAACGGTATTCACGATATCGGAATTCAAAACAGCCTCGCCGAAAATCTTGACGGACTTATAAAGAACGGACGTTTGCCGCATGCGATAATGCTCAGAGGCGGCAGCGAAGCTCTGCGTCAAAAGCTTTCGCTGTTTCTTGCCGAGGTCTTTGTGTGCGACGGCGACAGCAAGCCATGCGGAAAATGCTCCCACTGCCTTAAAGCACAGAGCGGCAATCACCCCGACGTTATAACCGCCGACCCTTCGGTGCAGGGCGAAAAAACGTTCAAAATTGCCCTTGTCCGTGAAATTAAGGATGACGCTTATATCATTCCGAACGAAGCAAGAAGCAAGGTATATATTCTCCGCTCGGCGGATAAAATGAATATACAGGCGCAGAATGCACTTTTGAAGCTCATTGAAGAGCCGCCGACATATGCAAGATTTATTCTCGAGTGTGATTCTTCGGTAGCAATGCTTGAAACGATTATGTCAAGAGTAACGCTATTCGACCTTGGCGCAGACAAAGACGAGATCTCCGATGAATTGAGAATAAAGGCGGATGAGACCGCCGCACGGTTAGCCGCCGCTATTTTACAGCCGACGGAATACGAATTCATGAAAATCACTGCGGAGTTTGAAAAAGACAAAAATCTTTTTGAGCCTACTCTCCCCGCCTTGCAGCTTATCTTCCGTGATGCCGTCGTCATAAAGGCCGGCAGCGATATCACGCTTTCCGACCATGCGGATATCAGCCGACAGGCGGCTTCAAAGCTGACGATGAATTCACTGATAAAGATGAGCCGTGAAATTGATAATTTCAGGGAAAATATAAACAGAAACGCTAATAAAAATTTACTGATTACCCGATTCTGCGCTGTCATGCGCAGCTCGGCGTACAACAGATAATTTTATTATATAGATACCCTACATAAGGAGGTTTAATATGTCAGAGGTTGTAGGAATCCGATTCAAGGAAGTCGGAAAAATATATTATTTCGACCCTATCGGATTTAAGCTGAATAAAGGCGACCGAGTTATCGTTGAAACCGTAAGAGGTCTTGAATGCGGCGAGGTTGCGCAGGCAAACAAGGACGTAAACGACGACGAGATTATTAAGCCGCTCAAGCCCATTGTTCGTGTGGCAACAGCGGAGGATATCAAGGTCGTTGAAAGAAATAAGAAAAAAGAGAAAGATGCTTTTGACATCTGTCTTAAAAAGATCGCCGCACACGGACTTGACATGAAGCTTATCGACGTTGAATATACATTTGATTCCAGCAAGGTGATTTTCTACTTCACCTCGGACGGACGTGTCGACTTCCGTGAGCTTGTCAAAGACCTTGCAAGCGTGTTCAG
>CALBHM010000184.1 GCA_937892835.1 uncultured Ruminococcus sp.
CCGAAGTTGTGAATTGTGAGCTGATTTTTGTGTGAGGAAATATTATCTGCATTTAACCGAACGTATCTATGAGTTTATAATTAAATACGCAAAATAGCAAGCAGGCACGAGAGTCAATTTCTCGTGCCTGCTTGCATTACAAAATGTATTTTCAAATTTTCCAATCATCTTCATAATCCATAAGACGAATTGGCATTATTAGTTTGCCTTTTGATTCTTCTCTTTTTGGTTCTTCAGCTATATTTACACATAAAGATAAATTTATTATTGCTTCACGAAGAATTTTCAGCAACACAAATGTTGCATCATACAACTCTTTTTCGGATATGTATAAAGCTAAGCCATCTCCATATTCCTCGGTTAGTTTATCGAAAAAAGAATCAGTGATCTTTACATATTTATGTTCCAAAGCGTTACGTATTTCTTTAATTCTCTTCAACTCCGGATTTGGGGAATCCTCAAACTTTTCAAAAAAATCTTTGCTTATCCAATATAATGATGATAAAGCAAAATTTTGTTTGGGGTTAAGGAGGTTTTTGTAATGATATTTTCTTTTTCCAAATCCTACTGAATCTTGCCACATCGAGCGGAAGTTAATATCTCGCTCATTTATTCCCAAATCAAAATAATGTTCAAGGAAAAAGGCAATTTTATCAAACATACCATAAAGTGTTAAATGCTGTTTTTAATTTTTCCAATCGGATTGAATATTGAGCATAGTCGGTATGTGCCTTTATGTAAGTTTCTTTATCTGCAAAATGGGGTTCATCATTAGAATTAAGAGTACTGTAGTAAATATATCTTGCATAGATATATTCTTGCTTTATTTGGCTAAACATTCCATGAAATATAGGTTTGGCACCAACACCCACTATCATATTTGGAAGTTGTATAACGTCTGCTGCAAAACAAAGTTCAGCTATAGGTAAATCATTTAAGGTGTTTAAAAACAACCCTTTTTGTAAACACCACTTCCTATAAGCCAACTCTTCAGGATTGTCATATTCATATTGGTTGAAAGATAACTCGACAGTAAGTACATTTTTTATATACTCAGGATCATAGATGTTCATTGTTGCTTCAAAACATTTCTTAGCATCGTCATGAGTGTTTGGGTCATTGCATTTAATTGCTTTGTTTAGATAATGGTATGCAAAATAATGAAACAAATCACGATGGTCATTATCATATTCAAGCATAGCATAATGCTGGTATACTTGTCCTAAGTTTCCAAGAGCCATTCCAAAATTTCTATTGAATGATAACACTTTTTTATATTGCTCAATATCTGCGATTTTTCTACCGCAGTAATCTAGTGCATTTGCATAGTTAGTATAAAGGATTTCTTTTAATCCAAGTACACATGGTCGATAGATATCTTTTTTATATTCATCTTGTTCAATTAGATTGATGCTTTTACTAAAGTAATACAATACTTTCTGGAATGTCATTTCCGTTTGATCTCCAGTTAGATTTGCTAAATCACTATGTGCAGTTCCTAAAGAGTAATAAATCATAGCCTTAGAGGCATCATTCTCCTGTCCCAAAATGTTTTCAGCATCATCAAATAGGCTTTTGAGTTTTTCTGTGTCTTTGTCAATAGTTGCCGAATCAAATTTCAAAGCCAATTCTTTTGCTTTGTCTGAAAAGGGATCACGGTATTTTTTTAACAACTTAGATTGATTTTTCATGTTATACAACCTCCCGTTTTCTTTATAAATTCGGTTTCATCTATTGAGCTTCTGTGTATTCATTTTTACATTTCCATATTATCTGTCCAAAGTTCACACTGTGTCATAACGGTTTGCACAGCGTCTTCCATACCTTCAGGCGGATATTTATGTTTCTTCAAAAGTTTTTTGATAAGCATACGCATTTTGGCTCTTGCGGACTCTCGTTTTTGCCAATCAATCGTCTTATTTTTACGGAGAGTATCAGCAAGTTCTTTTGTAATTGCGATTAATTCGTCATTTTCGTAAAAATCCTTAATTGCTTGTGGCTTAGTCAAAGCATCATAGAAAGCAAGTTCATCAGCAGTAAGACCAAGCTGGTCTCCTTCTTTTTGAGCCGCTGCAATTTGTTTTGCCAGCTTCAGCATTTCTTCGATTACTTCTTCATTTGTCAACATGCCATTAAGGTATGCGTTGATAGAACGCTGCATAATTTCGCTGAATTTCTCGGATTTAACGATATTTGTTCTGCGATAAACAGATACCTGTTCTGCAATAAGTTTTTTCAACAACTCAACCGCAAGATTCTTTTCTTTCATATTGGCAACTTCTTCAAGAAATTTCGGGTCAAATAAAGAAAATTCTTCCTTAATATCTGAGAAAAGATTGATTACTCCGTCGCTTTTAATGCTTTGCTTGAGAAGTTCATTTATTCTTGCGTTCATTTCAGGTAAGGAGATTTTTTTGCCTACACCGGTATTTGTAAGCCGTAGAACAAGCACACGAACGGCATCAAAGAAAGCTGCTTCAAGTCTGTCACCTTCATCAACCAACGAAGAACAAAGAGACAATGCCTGATGAAGCATAAGTGCTTCTTTGACAAAAGAATCTTTATCGTCAACCTTTTCTCTGCCCATAATAAAGTTGACGGCACCACTAATGGTTTTTGACCTTTCAAGGTCTGTTCCGGTTGTGAATTTCGAATAATCATAACCGTGAAATTTATCTCGGCAAACATCTAACTTTTTAAGAAATTCAGGGTATGCAACCTTTGCAACATCGGTATCGCCATAATTTTTCTTATCACGAGCGGTATAGTCATTCATTGCCTGCTTCAAAGCTGTAGCAATTCCTACATAGTCAACAACAAGACCGCCTTCTTTATCACGGAACACACGATTAACACGGGCAATCGCCTGCATAAGGTTGTGCCCGGACATCGGCTTATAAACATACATTGTTGCAAGTGACGGCACATCAAATCCTGTCAACCACATATCAACAACGATTGCAATTTTAAGCGGACTGTCGTTGTCCTTAAATTTCTTAGCAAGTTCATCCTTATGATGTTTGTTACCGATTATTTCACGCCATTCTTCCGGGTCATTGTTGCCGGAAGTCATAACAACTGCTACCTTTTCTGTCCAAGCAGGGCGAAGTTCTAAGATGCGCTTGTAAATCTTCATAGCGATAGGACGAGAATAAGCAACAATCATCGCCTTACCGGTGAGCAAACTTTCACGGTTATTCTCATAATGGTCGAGAATATCCGAAACAAGAGAATTTATAGTATTGTCATTGCCGAGTACAGCTTCCAACTGACCGAGTTCTCGTTTGCTTTTTTCAACAACTTCTTCATCGGCGTTTAAAGCCATAATATCGTATTCTTTGTCAATCAACTTCAATGTTGCTTCATCAAGATTGAGCTTGATAACACGGCTTTCATAATAAACAGGGCGAGTAGCTCCGTCCTCTACAGCTTGTGTCATATCGTAAATATCGATATAATCACCGAATACTTCACGGGTACTGCGGTCTTTAGATGAAATAGGAGTGCCTGTAAATCCGATATATGTAGCATTAGGAAGTGAATTACGAATAATGCGAGCAGTTCCTATTTTAACCTTACCGGTCTTAGCTTCTACAGTTTCGGTAAGTCCATATTGACCTCTGTGTGCTTCATCAGCCATAACTATAATATTGTGGCGTTCAGATAACGGCTCGTGTGACTCCTCGAACTTCTGCATTGTGGTAAAGATAATGCCGTTTGCCTGCCTGCCATCAAGCCAGTCTTTTAATCCAACATCATTTTTACCCGAAGTTTCTGTCAGCTTTCTGCAAGTTGCGTGTACCGGCTCTTGACGCAAGAAATCTTTACATTTAGCAAACTGACCGTAAAGTTGGTCGTCAAGGTCGTTTCTGTCGGTAATTACTACAATAGTTGGGCTATCTAATGCTTGTTGTAATAAGTGAGCATAAAATACCATAGAAAGCGATTTTCCGCTTCCTTGTGTGTGCCAAAATACGCCGCCTTTACCATCGGTAACAGTAGCATGTTTTGTAGATTCAATTGCTTTTTTTACTGCAAAATACTGATGGTATCCTGCAAGAATTTTGAAGGAGTTTGTACCTTCATTAGAAAAACAGATAAAATTCTTAATAATATCAAGTAATCTTTCCTTTTGGAACATACCCTCAAAGAAAGTGTCAAATTGTGCATATTGCGTATTTTCATAATTGCCGTCTTTCGTTTTCCACTCCATAAAACGGTCTTCACCGGATGTGATTGTACCTGCCTTAGAGGTTAACTGGTCACTCATAACACAAATAGCATTATATATAAACATAGACGGAATTTCCTGCATGTAGTTACGGAGCTGCCTGTACGCTTCGGAAGCGTCCGTATCTTCACGAGATGGAGATTTCAGCTCGACAAGTACAACGGGTAAACCGTTCAAAAAGAGAATTATATCAGGGCGTTTGTTGCTGTTTTCAATAAATGTCCATTGATTAGCAACAGTAAAAGAGTTATTGTCGGGATTTTTATAGTCAACGAGATAGACGATAGAGGAGCGTTCCTCACCGTCAACAAAATATCTAACAGGAATACCGTTTTGCAGATAGTCCATAAAAACAGCGTTTTTCTGCACAAGCTCTCCGTTTTCAATGTTTTTAAGTTTGGATAATGCATCCTGAATGGCATCA
>CALBHM010000185.1 GCA_937892835.1 uncultured Ruminococcus sp.
TTTGCTGCTGTCGGCGTTTGCAAGGTGCTCGGTATTGATATAAAAAATCATGTCGATTCTTTGCATAGCTTCAGGGTTTCCGGCAGATCGGAGCTTGTTCATGTCAGCGACGATTTTGATGTTATAATTGATTTTGCTCACAACGGGCTGAGTATGCACAACATTATTTCCACGCTCAAGACCTATCCGCACAACAGAATCGTTGTGCTTTACGGTGCAATCGGAGGAAAAAATCAGATTCGCCGCAGAGAGCTCGGTTTGACTGTCGGCAGGGAAGCGGATCTTTCGATTCTCACTTCCGATGATCCCGGTGAAGAGGATCCGGCGGATATTGCTGAGGAGATCGCGAAATACATTCGTGAGGTTGGCGGAAAATACATTGTTATCACAGACAGGAGAGAGGCAATTAAATATGCTCTTTCCCACATGCAAAAAGGCGATATACTTGTTCTTGCCGGAAAGGGAGACGAGACCTTCATCAAACTGAAGGGTGGTAAGGTTCCTTATTCCGAGCGTGAGGAAGTTGAGAAATATATTAAATCAAAGAAGAATTAAATCCTGTTTTCAGTGAAAATTCAAGGAGGTAGTTATATGCCGCAGAAAGGATCGGGCGCAGCAAAAAAGAAAAGGAAGAGACTGAATGACTTGTCAAACGCAGGAGCTTTCTTCATTTCATTGCTCGCTATATTCTGTTTTACTCTCGTAATATGCGTCGGATATGTTTTCATCAACGCTGTTACGGTTGTTGCAGGCGACCCCGTTATCAATCTTGAAAGCGCAAGGAACAATCAAAATCAGACCTCATTCCTTTATGCAAAGGATTCCGACGGAAAGCAGATCGAGGTTTTGCGTCTGCACGGCGAGGAGAACCGAATTTGGGTTGATTTTGACAAGATTCCGAAGCAGATGAAGGACGCATTTATTGCCCTTGAGGATAAGAGATTCGACAGTCATCACGGCGTTGACTGGATTCGCACAATCGGCGTTTTTATCAAGCAGAACGACCAGGGCGGTTCTACTATCACCCAGCAGCTTGTTAAGAACATTACGGGTAATAATCAGGTAACATATGTCCGTAAATATAACGAAATTCTTTCGGCACTGAACCTTGAAAAGAATTTTAACAAGGATCAGT
>CALBHM010000186.1 GCA_937892835.1 uncultured Ruminococcus sp.
TGGCTGAAGCAGGTAAGGGCTGTGCATTCACTCGTCTCGGCCTCCAGGATAAGTTCGCTCCCATCGGTCTCCACGAGGACATCATGTCAATGCTCGGCATCGACTGCAACGGTATTATCGCTGCTGTTCGTGAGGCTATGAACAAGGACTTCGAGGAAGACGACAACTGGGACGACGATGTATAATACCGAAAGGAATGATTGATAATGGCAAATGAAGTATTGTTAACCAATAAGATCTTCCTTAACTCTGCATTGCCGCTGCTCAAAGTCATTGCTAACGACGATCCGAAGCTCGCTAAGAAATTCGAGCATATTCACTGTATCTATCAGGTCAGCTGTTTGGATCCCGATGCCCCTTGCGGCAAGTATGCAACGCACTTTACGGTCAACAACGGCGAATGGAAAGTTTGTGCGGATAAAGTTGCTACAAACGCTCACATTGAGCTTGAGTTCAAGTCAATGGAAGCTATGAACGCTTTCTTCAAGGGTAAGATTGCTCCGGCAACCCTCCCGAAGATGAAGGGTGTTCTTAAAAAGCCTGTTGAGTTCGCAGCATTTATGGCTGTTCTTCTCAAGATGTCATCACTTCTTAATATCAAGGCTGCCCCGGAGGATGAGGCAACACAGGTTCTTGCCTGCAAGTGCTTCTTCTATCTCCTTTCGTCGGGCATCAGCCAGCTCAACAAGAACGGCCACGAGGCTGTTCACGATTGGGCAAAGAAGAGCCCCGACCGTGTTTATGCATGGGCGGTTGACGGACATCCCGAGGTCAATGCTTTCCTTCGTGTTAAGGCAGGCAAGACCAGAGCAGGCCGTGGCACATATAAGAGAGCTATGCCTTTCTTCACCATGAGATTTGATTCCCTTGAGAGTGCATTCGGCATCCTCCTTTCAACGGACGATATGCTTGAATCAACAAAGCATGGCAAGCTCATCATGGACGGTGCTCCCGAGTTCGGCGCACAGATCGGCGACTTCATGATGCAGGTCGGTGCTTACGCACAGGGTTAAAAGATAACTTAACAATAATAAACCGCTGTCAAGGTTTTGGCCGAGACAGCGGTTTTTTGTATTTGTTTGTATGTATTATGCTTTTTTTGTTGGCTTTTTCTTGCTTCTTATAAACCCGAATACAAGACTTGTTACGAGCATTACCAATGCCACACTGACCCAGCAGAAGCCCATTGAATAGAGCGGAAGCTTTTGGCAAAGCGAAGTTATGAATCCAAGGGAGAGCCCGGACTCATCACATGCATAAATAACGCTGACAACACCGGTGCCGCCGATTACGAGCGGATAAACATAGCGGTTCTTTTTCCACAGCTTGTCGCTGAGTCCGAGTATAATGAGGACGATTGCCATGGGATAGATTGCATTGAGAATCGGAATTGAAATGCTGAGGATTGCCGTCAGGCCGAGATTGCATACAAGGAATGAGAAGGCAATAATTATACAAACCCATTTGCGATAGCTTATTTTTTTGAAAATTACCGAGAAAAACTGCGAAATGGAATTGATAAGGCCGACGCAGGTTGTAAGGCACGCAAGAGTGAAAATAGCGGCGAGAAGAACAGCACCCGGTGCACCGAAAATCTGATATACGATACAGCGAAGCGTCCACGCACCGTTTTCCTGAATCGGATAAACACCGGAGCTTGCCGAACCCATGTAAGCGAGCATGACGTAAACCGCAGCAAGGATCGAACCTGCGATTACACCTGCGAAAACAGTGTGACGAACCAAGTCTTTCTTCTCTTTAAGGCCAAATGTGCCGAGTGTGGTTGCGATGACAAGACCAAAATTAAGGGCGGCGATGGTGTCCATCGTCTGATAACCCTCCGAGAAACCTTTGAAGAATGCGCCGTTTTGGTATGCCTCTTGAGCCGGGGCGATGTTGACCTCACCCTTGAACAAAAAGCTTATAAAAAGAAACACAATCAGAATCAACAAGCTCGGCGTCAGAAAATTTCCGATTCTGCTTACAAGCTTGCCGGGGGTCATGCAAAGCCAAAGAGCGATGAGGAAAAACACAAGAGAATATACCGCCATCCAAAGTTTCACGGATTGTCCCTCGGGGAGATACGGTGCAACCGCCATTTCAAACGGAACGGAAGCTGCTCTCGGAATTCCGAGTCCGGGTCCGATTGAGAGATAAATCAGAACAGTAAAAATAAGTGAAAAACGCTTGCCGACCTTTTGCGCCAGACGGTCAAGTCCGTTGAATTCGGCGACAACGATAACACCCAATACGGGGAGAATAACCGCTGTTGCGAGGAAGCCAATCATAGCCGGGACCGAATGATCACCGGCATTTTGACCGAGGAACGGTGGGAAGATGAGGTTTCCGGCTCCAAAAAAGAGCGAAAACAGCATGAAGCTTATCAATGTCATTTTTCTTTTTGTTAGTTTCATTTGATCCTATCCTTTAACTCTA
>CALBHM010000187.1 GCA_937892835.1 uncultured Ruminococcus sp.
TTGAAATAATTGAATTCCTCCTCATCCGGCTCTTCCTCATCCTCATCAAACTGTTCATCAATTTCGCCCTCCGGCGGCTGTTCCTCCAGCGTAACCGTCACGGTCGTTGTCGGCTCCTTGTCGACCGCAAATGCGCCGACGGTGAGCATTGCAACAAGCGTTGCGATACACAGGATAATTGAGATAACTTTTTTCATCATGAATTTCCCTTTCTTTTAAATAAATTGAGCTGCAAGGAGGCCTATTTTTTCAAGCCACTCCATCAATGTGTCATTCTGATTTATCAGCTCCATGAGAAACATCAGCGGTGCACCCACCGTAAACGCAAGGAACCAATAAACAACCATTATCATCCTATCCCCCCTTTTGCAGGAAAATAATTTATGAAACCTTCCCTTTTTAATGTAATACCTTAAGCCTTGCCGACCTTTGTGATCGACCAAAGTCTCATGCCGTTATAATCTTTCAATGAACATTCAACCTTTACATCTCCGTAGGGTGGTTCGTCCGAGTCAGCCCACGGACTCATTTTACGTGCCTTAAAAGTCACTTCATACGATCCATCACTTTTCTGTTTGTTACTGTCATATACAAGCTCGGTAGTTCTGCTATCAACATCGTTAGTCTTTGCTTGATATATATAGTAACAGTATCCATCGTATATGTACGCCTTTTCCAGTCCATCGTACTTATGTTCATTAAATGTTTCCAAACACTTGTCAAAATCAAGATTAAATATCTCCTCAGAAATGATTCTCAAATTTTCAGCGTTCATTTTTTCAAAGAGCCATTGGGGAGCCTCTTCTACTGTTATATATTCCTTCTTCGCCAGTTCCTTTAAAGGATCCATTTCGTCATAAAAAATATCAAAATCTGCTTCTCCGAAAAGATATCTATATAGACTTCGGTTATTACGTTCATTAAACGGAATTTCCAGCTCATAAGATTCTTCTTTGGTGCAATCAAATTCCGGAAAAGAAGGTTCGTCACCACCGGTCCACACCGTAAGATTTGCATAATTCAGAATATTTGCAAGACGTACAAAATCCAAATTATTAGCCGTCAGCAGCTTCCCGCTGCCTTTTTGTGTCGATTTTTTGGCCACTGTCGTCTTAGGCTTTCCATCAGTCACGGTATCGTTTTCGTCATCGGTATTTTGAGGTGTGGCGTTTTGTTCGGTTGTTGTTACGTCATTTTTGACATTCTCAGGATTTCGGGCACTTTTTATGCCAAAGAATGAACCAGCTCCCAAGCCTGCCGCAATAATCACTGCTGCAATGATAATAATAATGTTCTTTTTCATATGGTTCTCTCCTCTTTTTTATTAGAAAATAATTTATAAAACTTTCTCTTTTTTAGGCAATCCCTCCGATGTTTAAAATGTTGAATGGGACTTTGTAAATAAATTTGCCTTAAGCGAATAATTATAAAACTTATACTGTGCTTCGGAAACTTCGGCATAGCTGAGTTCATGTTCATCCTCCGTATCCTCGTCGTTATATCTTTCAAACATTTTAATGGGAATTCCGAGAGAATTAAGCTCATACCTGACGGTTACAATTCTGTCATAGCTGTCGTAATTCTCCCAATATCCTCCGTCGCCAAAGCCTTTATAGTAGTCCTTGATAACGAATTTGACAATATTTCCGTTTGCGTCATAATCAAATGTTTCCATGAAATCATCTGGTGTGA